>JAYTIR010000029.1:0-4389 GCA_043731765.1 Burkholderiales bacterium | reverse complement strand
GTGCGGCCGTCGAGACGGGGCGGCGTGCCGGTCTTGAGCCGCCCCGCGGGCAGCTTCAGCTCGCGCAGCTTGGCGCCAAGGCGCTTGGCCGGCGGGTCGCCCGCGCGACCGGCTTCGTAGTTGTCGAGGCCGACGTGGATCAGCCCCGACAGGAACGTGCCGGTCGTGAGAACCACAGCATCCGCATGAAAGGTGAGGCCGATCTGGGTCACGACCCCCGTCACCTTGTCGCCTTCCAGAAGCAGGTCGTCGACCGGTTGCTGGAACAGGGTTAGATTCGGCTGGTTTTCGAGGCGAGTCCGGATAGCCTGCCGGTAGAGGACCCGATCGGCCTGCGCGCGGGTTGCCCGGACTGCGGGCCCCTTGCTGGAATTGAGGATCCGGAACTGGATGCCCGCCTCATCCGTGGCGATGGCCATCGCACCGCCCAGGGCGTCCACTTCCTTGACCAGGTGCCCCTTGCCGATGCCGCCGATGGACGGGTTGCAGGACATCTGGCCCAGCGTCTCGATATTGTGGGTGAGCAGCAACGTGGTCCGGCCCATCCGGGCGGACGCCAACGCAGCCTCGGTGCCGGCATGGCCGCCGCCGACGATGATCACCTCGAATCGTTGCTTGAAGTCCATGATTTCAATGAGTAATACTATTTTTTCTGCCAGGGATCAATAGAAGTGATTTTACGCGAATCTGGCCGCGGCCGATACCCGTTTGTTTCACGTGAAACCGATGCGTCGAGGCTTTCGGGAGGGAGGATTCGGTGGGCCGGGAACCCGCCCATTACCGTCTGTTTCACGTGGAACATCGGCGTCACCCAACCGGCAGTGATTGCTCACTCTCGAGGGTGAGTCCGGACTCAGAGCCCAGAAGTGGCGGGGCACAGGCAGCGCCCCCGATCTCTAACCGCAAACCCGGATCAGGCAGAGAGCCTGTCTCCGAGCCGCAGGCGCTCCGCCTGCAGCGCCGCCGGGCGTTTGGCGCCCAACTTGGCGAACAGCTCGTCATGCAATGCGAGTTCGCGTTGCCATTGCGCGCGGTCGACGTTCATCACGCCCGCAAATCTTGCAGCATCGAAATCCGCGGATTTCCAGTTGAGATCGGCGAAGGAGGGCGCCAAGCCCATGGCGTTTTCATCGGCATGCGCGCGGCCGGCGCAGCGTTCGACGACCCACTGCAACACGCGCATGTTCTGCCCGAAACCGGGCCACACGAACTTTCCATTCACGTCTTTGCGGAACCAGTTCACGCTGAAAATCCGCGGCGGGTGCGCAACCTTCTTGCCCATGTTCAGCCAGTGCTGGAAATAGTCACCGACGTGATACCCGCAGAACGGCAGCATCGCGAACGGGTCGCGCCGCACTTCGCCAACGGCGCCCGCGGCGGCAGCGGTCGTTTCCGAGCCCATCGTCGCCGCTTTGTACACGCCTTCTTCCCACGTGCGTGCTTCGCTGATCAAAGGCACCGTGTCGGAGCGCCGCGCGCCGAAGATGAAGGCGGAAATCGGCACACCCGCGGGATCGTCCCACGCGGGATCGAGCGACGGACACTGCGCAGCGGCGACCGTAAAGCGTGCATTGGGGTGTGCTGCCTTGCGGCCATTTTTGCCGTCTTCCGGCGTCCAATCCTTGCCCTGCCAATCGATGAGATGCGCAGGCAACTGTTTCGTCATGCCCTCCCACCAGACGTCGCCGTCATCGGTGAGCGCGACGTTGGTGAAGATGACATTGGCCTTCAGCGTATTCATCGCGTTCGGGTTGGACTCGTAGGACGTTCCGGGCGCGACGCCGAAATAACCGGATTCCGGATTGATCGCGCGCAGGTAGCCATCGGGCCCGGGCTTCAACCAGGCGATGTCGTCGCCAATGGTCGTGACCTTCCAGCCCTCACATCCCGCCGGTGGAATCAGCATCGCGAAATTGGTCTTGCCGCAGGCGCTCGGGAACGCCGCCGCGACATAACTCTTTTCGCCCTGCGGCGACGTGACGCCAAGAATGAGCATGTGCTCGGCGAGCCAGCCCTGGTCGCGACCCATCACCGAGGCGATGCGCAGCGCGAAACATTTTTTTCCGAGCAGCGCATTGCCGCCGTAGCCCGAACCGAAGCTCCAGATCTCGCGGCTTTCGGGAAAGTGCACGATGTACTTCTGCTCCTTGTTGCACGGCCACGCGACATCGCGCTGTCCCACGGCCAGAGGCGCGCCCACCGAGTGCACGCACGGCACGAACACGCCGCTGCCGCCCAACACGTCGAACACCGCGCGGCCCATGCGCGTCATGATCCGCATGTTGATGACGACGTAGGGGCTGTCCGAAAGTTCGATGCCGATGTGCGCTATCGGACTGCCCAGCGGACCCATCGAAAACGGAACCACGTACAACGTCCGCCCACGCATGCAGCCGGCGAAAAGGCCATTCAGCGTGCGCCGCATTTGCATGGGCTCAACCCAGTTGTTGGTGGGGCCCGCGTCATCCTGTTTTTCGCTGCAGATGAACGTGCGGTCCTCGACGCGCGCGACGTCCGAGGGATCCGAACACGCGAGATAACTGCCGGGCCTCTTGACCGGATCGAGTTTGGTCAGCGTGCCCGCGGCGACCATCTCCGCGCACAACTGATCGAATTCGGCCTGACTGCCGTCGCACCAGACGATGCGGTTCGGTTGCGTCAGCGCAGCGATTTCGCGAACCCATCCCATGAGGCGGGCATGGCGCACGTAGGAGGGCGCCCCGACGGATGCGGCAAGTGTATCCAGCGATTCGAGTTGATTCATCGTGGGGATCGGACAGTGGCAGGAGGAAACATCTATGCCGCTGTCTTCAAACAAACTGGGTGTGCAGCGGTAACCAACGATTTTACTCCGCCGGATGCGGTCAACGCAC
Organism: Burkholderiales bacterium; assembly: GCA_043731765.1. Classification (GTDB taxonomy): domain Bacteria; phylum Pseudomonadota; class Gammaproteobacteria; order Burkholderiales; family Casimicrobiaceae; genus VBCG01. The sequence continues at coordinate 1,516 of JAYTIR010000029.1, read as the reverse complement.
TGGTCGGGCGGCCTTACCGGTTGAGGCCTTATCGAGTGGCGACGATGAACAAGCGCCGGAACGGAAACAGCGTGCGCCCGTCTTCCCGAGCGGGATAGTCGCGTGCGAGCCGTTGCATATATTCGCGCAAAAATTCAGCGCGTTCCCCGTCGTCGAGTGCCTCGAGGAACGGCACGAGCCACGTGCCCTTCTCCAGGCCGCGACCGGATGCTCGCCGTCCTTTCATGGTTCCAGCGCTTGCAGGTATTCGGTCAGCCAGATATCGACATTCGTCATTGGCGGCGAGAGCCACGCGAAATGATCGGCGGCCGCGGCGACCGGTGGATCGCGCACGATGGGACCCGGCTTCGCGCGCCAGCGTTGGCTTGACGCAATCTCCGCGATGCTGGTGTGCGAGTGCGCGCGCGAAGGTCGAGCGCCGGCCGCAGTCGCTCGCCCGCAAACTGGAGGTATTGCGTGGGGTGCCAGGGCATGCTCATCTTCCTTCTTCGTTTCCTGCTTCGTTTCTGTTTCCGTTTGCTTGCCAACGTCGTTGCACGCGCACGAACACGGGCACCGTGGTCAGAAGGATGACCACGACGCGCGCGACCTGGAACGCCGTGACCAGGGGCACGCCTAGTTGCAGCACTTTCGCGGTGATGCACATTTCGGCGATGCCGCCGGGCGCCGTGCCGAGCACCAGCGTCGCCGGATGCAGGCCGGACGCATAGGCCAGCCCCACGCCGAAAACCGCGGACAGCCCCATCGCCAGCAGGACCGATATCAGCACTGCGCTAACGAACCGGTGCGCGCCCTGCAGGAAATCGCGTTGAAAGCGCGACCCCAGCGCGCAACCGAGCAGGCATTGTCCCGCGTTCGATGCGAGTTGCGGCATGGCGGAGAGATCGATTTGCGCTGCGGTGAGAGGGATCGCCACGGCCAGCGAGCCCAGCACAAAGGCGTTGGGAACGTGTAAACGGTGGAAGATGAATCCGCCGACGGCCGTGGCGGCCATTAACAGCACGAAACCCGTCGGAGCAAACGTCTTCGCGCCTTGTACGTAGGGATCGGCGCCGTGCACGCCCAGCAGCGTGTAAAGCGCCGGGATGATGGCCACGACAATGAGTATGCGCAGGCTCTGCGCAGCAGCAACGCGATCGACGCGCGCGCCGAAACGCTCGCCCAGCACGGCCATTTCCGCAGCGCCGCCTGGGACGCTCGCGAACAGCGCCGTCGTGCGGTCCAATCCCGTCATTCGCGCGAGCACCAGCGCGGACACGTAGCCCACCGCCACTGCGAACACCGCGCCGGCAGCCAGCAGGTACCAGAGCCCCGCGACCTCGCGCACCACTTGTGGCGTGAAATAGAGGCCGAGGGCGGTTCCGATGATCCACTGCCCGCCATACCGCGCCGGGGTCGGGACGCCAACGTCGATGCCGGCCACGCGCAGGAACGCAAGCGAAAACAACGGCCCCAGCATCCACGGAATCGGCGTGCGCAGCAACGCGCACACATAGCCGGCGGTTGCGCCAATGGC
>JAYTIR010000028.1:0-2131 GCA_043731765.1 Burkholderiales bacterium | reverse complement strand
AAGTAGTTCGTGCGATCCCATCCGGTGCTGCCATTGAATTGCATGCCGCGTTTGGAAAGTTCGGTCTGGATATTGCCGCGCGTCGGCGTGCCCTTGAACACGAGATGCTCGAGGAGGTGCGCCATGCCCGTCTCGCCGTAGTTTTCGTGCGCCGCGCCGACCTGGTAGGTGACGTTCACGGTCGTCGTCGGCTTCGACGCATCCGGAAAGAGCAGCACGGTGAGACCGTTGGCCAGCCGGTATTCCGTGATGCCCTCGATCGTCGAACCTTGCGCGATGCCCGCAGGCAAGGCGGCATGGACGCCGGCCGCGACGAACAGCGGGATCAGGAACGCCGCAAGGCGGCGCAGGATTGATGCTGAGAAAGTCATGGAATGAGGCCTCGGTCGTGATTGAGGGGACGGAATATATTGCTGCCAAACCGCATCTTGGCGCCGGTCGGATTAAGCGAACCTGAACGCGGGATTATGCGGCCTCGGCGCAAGTGGCCCTGTTTGACGTTTACGTAAACGTCATGCATAGTCTCTCAGGTGCCATTCCGACCCCCGCGCAGGCGGGGGGGAGGAATCCGCTGTTGTAGGAAATGACGCTGGGGCCATCAAGGCGCCTGCCGCTGCCGGTTCCGGTAAGCTTGTGAGCTGCCCGCTAGGGCGGTACCGCCCGCCGGCACGCAACAACGCGAGGTTCGCGATGAACGATCAAAGCACACGCCATCCGCTGGTCTTCAAGCCCGTGAACAAGGTCCGCTTCGTCACCGCCGCGAGCCTGTTCGACGGCCACGACGCGTCGATCAACATCATGCGGCGCATCCTGCAGGCGTCGGGATGCGAGGTCATCCATCTCGGCCACAACCGGTCGGTCGAGGAGATCGTCAACTGCGCGATCCAGGAAGACGCGCACGGCATCGCGATCTCGTCCTATCAGGGCGGACACGTTGAGTTCTTCAAGTATATGCTGGACCTGCTGCGCGAGCGCGGCGCCGGTCACATCAAGGTGTTTGGCGGCGGCGGCGGCGTGATTGTGGGTTCCGAGATCAAGGAACTGCACGACTACGGCGTCACCCGCATCTTCTCGCCCGAAGACGGGCAGAAGCTAGGCCTGCAGGGCATGATCAACGAGATCGTCGCCGCGGCCGACACCGATCTCGCGCATTCGCTGCCGGATTCGCTCAAGGCGTTGACGCACGGCGACCGGTTCGCTCGGACGCGCGCGCTGGCGCGGCTCGTCACCGGACTCGAAGTCGGCGTGGTGCCGGGGAAGCTGCGCGCCGAATTGCTCGCCGCGGCCGAGAAGGCGACGGCGCCGACGCTCGGCATCACCGGCACCGGCGGCGCGGGCAAGAGCTCGCTCACCGACGAACTGGTGCGCCGTCTTCGGCTCGACCAGCGCGACGCGCTGAAGATCGCGATCATTTCCATCGACCCGTCGCGGCGCAAGTCCGGCGGCGCGTTGCTCGGCGATCGCATCCGGATGAATGCGATCGAGCATCCAAACATCTATATGCGCTCGCTGGCCACGCGCGATGCCGGCAGCGAAATTTCCAAGGCGCTGCCCGACGTCATTGCGGCGTGCAAGGTCGCGGGCTTCGATCTGGTCATCGTGGAAACTTCGGGAATCGGGCAGGGCGACGCCGCGATCGTCCCGCTGGTGGACACGTCGCTCTACGTGATGACGCCGGAATTCGGCGCCGCGAGCCAGCTCGAAAAGATCGACATGCTCGACTTCGCCGACTTCGTCGCCATCAACAAGTTCGACCGCAAAGGCGCGCAAGATGCGCTGCGCGACGTGCGCAAGCAGTACCAGCGCAACAAGGAATTGTTCAAGCATTCGCCCGATACGATGCCGGTGTACGGAACGATGGCCTCGCGCTTCAACGACGACGGCGTCACCGCGCTTTACCAGGCGCTCGCAGCGAAGCTGACCGAAAAGGGACTCAAGTTGCAGCCCGGCACGCTGCCATCGGTCGCGACCAAACAGTCGACCGCGCAGCACGCGATCATGCCGTCCGCGCGCGTTCGATACTTGGCCGAAATCGCGGAGACGGTCCGCCACTACCACCAATGGACCGGAGGGCAGACGCGCATTGCACGCGAACGGCAGCAGTTGACGGCGGCCAAAGCAATGCTCGCGG
>JAYTIR010000027.1:0-5358 GCA_043731765.1 Burkholderiales bacterium | reverse complement strand
GCGGCAGTCGGCGTCGAAACGCTGGTTTCCGTTGTTTGTCATGGCTCGCCACCGGTTAAATTCCGCGCGGCGAGCGGTGGCGTGTGTCTAAACTTCAGTTACATGAACAACTCAATGGTTATCCCGCGGCACGCCCTTCGTCATCGCGATCTTCTGATACTTCACCGCCGGCTTCAGCACCATCCCGTTCGACAGTTCATCGACCATCCCGCGCTGCATTTCCTGCCACGGCGTCTGGCTCTCCGGGATCGGGAAGCCGCCGGCTTTGGCGAGCGCCTTCTTCCGCTTTTCGTATTCGGCCTTGCTGATCAGGATGTCGGCGGAGCGTTTGTTCAGATCGATCCGCACGCGGTCATTCGTCCGCAGCAGCGCGAGCCCGCCGCCGGTCGCCGCTTCCGGCGACGCATTGAGAATCGACGGCGACCCCGACGTGCCTGATTGCCGGCCGTCGCCGATGCACGGCAGTTCGGTGACGCCCTGCTTGATCAGCTCGCCAGGCGGCTGCATGTTGACGACCTCGGCGCTGCCCGGATAACCGACGGGCCCGGCACCGCGCACGAACAGCATGCAGTCGTCGTCGATCTTCAACTTCGGATCGTCGATCCGGTGGTGATAGTCCTCCGGCCCGTCGAACACGATCGCGCGGCCTTCCCACGCATTCGGATCCTTCGGGTTGGAGAGATAGCGCTTGCGGAACGACTCCGAGATCACGCTGGTCTTCATGATCGCGCTGTCGAACAAATTGCCCTTCAGATTCAGGAAGCCTGCCTTGTCCTTCATCGGCTTGCTGTACGGCCAGATGACGAGCGGATCTTCGACGGCGGTCTTCCTGCAGTTCTCGTATAGCGTCTTGCCGTTCACGGTCAGCGCGTTCTTGCGAATCTTGCCGGCCTTGATCAGTTCGTTGACGACCGCGGGCACGCCGCCCGCGCGGTGATATTCCTCGCCGAGATATTCGCCGGCCGGTTGCAAGTTCACCAGCAGCGGGATGTCGTAGCCGATTTTTTCCCAGTCGTCGCAGTCGAGCTTGACGCCGATGTGGCGCGCGATCGCGTTGAAGTGGATCGGCGCATTGGTCGAACCGCCGATCGCCGAGTTGACGACGATGACGTTCTCGAACGCTTCGCGGGTCATGATCTTCGACGGCCGCAGGTCTTCCCACACCATGTCGACGATCCGCTTGCCGCTTTCGTACGCATTGACCGCGCGATCCTTGTGCGGCGCCGGCGCCGACGCGCCGCCGGTGAGCGACATGCCGAGCGCTTCGGCGAGCGAGTTCATCGTCGATGCGGTGCCCATCGTGTTGCAATGGCCGGGCGACGGCGCGGACGATGCGACCAGGTCGATGAATTCCTCGGCGTCGATCTCGCCGGTGGCTAGCAGCTCGCGCGCTTTCCAGACGATGGTCCCGGAGCCGGTGCGTTCGCCGCGGAACCAGCCGTTCAGCATCGGTCCGCCGGACAACACGATCGCCGGGATGTCGACGGTCGCCGCCGCCATCAGTTGCGCCGGCGTCGTCTTGTCGCAGCCGGTGGTGAGCACGACGCCGTCGATGAAATAACCGTAGAGCACTTCAACTAGGCCGAGATAGCAGAGGTTGCGATCGAGCGCAGCGGTCGGCCGCTTGCCGGTTTCCTGGATCGGATGCACCGGGAATTCGAACGCGATGCCGCCAGCTTCGCGTATGCCTTCGCGAACCCGATGCGCGAGTTCGAGGTGATGGCGGTTGCACGGCGACAAGTCGGAGCCTGACTGCGCGATGCCGATGATCGGTTTGCCCGCCTGCAATTCCTCGCGTGTCAGCCCCCAGTTCATGTAGCGCTCCAGATACAGCGCCGTCATGTTGGGATTGTCGGGATTGGCGAACCATTTGCGCGAACGCAGTCGCGCGGGGTCTTTTTTTATCCTAGTTGCCATACTCTTGCTTCTCCTTGGGGGCCGCTCGGCTTCATGCACGTCGGCCGTCTGAGTTTGATGAAGACTGGGGATTTTACCCCGCGCGGCGATCCCGAAAATACGCGCACTGCGGTCCTGATGGAAAAAAATCTTGCATTCCGATGAGTAGCCAAATATACTGATAGGTCAGAACTGGAACCTTGCAGGAGGTACTGACATGCAACTCGGCTTTTTCACGATGCCCATGCATCCCATCGGCAAAGATTGGCGTCTTTCGCTTGCCCAGGACCGCGAGGCTTTCATCCTCGCTGACGAACTCGGATTCACCGAGGGCTATGTCGGCGAGCACGCCACCGACCCCGAGGAGAACATCACTTCTTCGGCGATATTCCTGGCCACGCTGGTCGACGCCACGCGCCGCATCAAGCTCGGGACGGGCACGGTCAATATGCCGAATCATCACCCCGCGGCGACTGCCGGCAATCTGGCGATGCTCGATCATTTGCTCAATGGCCGGTTTATTTTCGGGATCAGTCCGGGCGCTCTTCCGTCTGACGCCGAGGTTTTTGGCAGCCTGGACAAAGACCGCGCAGCGATGTTTCTGGAGGCGATCAACCAGGTCATCGAGATCTGGACCACAGACCCTCCCTACAACCTGAAGGGGGAGCATTGGACGATCTCGAGCGCGCGGAGCTTCATACCGGAGACGGGGATGGGCCGTATTCCGCGCCCGCTGCAGCGCCCGCATCCGCCGATCGTCGTGACGGCGGTTGCCCCCTTCTCGAAGGGGGTCACCGAAGCTGCGGCGCGGGGGTGGGATCCGATCTCGGCGAATTTCCTGATGCCGGTATGGGTGAAGACGCATTGGGCCAAGTATGTGGAGGGTTGTGCACGGGTGAACAGAACCGCCGACCCCGCCAACTGGCGCGTGGCCAAGACCATTTGCGTGGCCGCGGACGACAAGACCGCCAAGGCTTACGCCACGGATCCGAACGGTCCCTATGTCTACTATTACCGTTCGTTGATGGCGAAGCTGAAGCGGCGCGGCTCGCTCGGGATCTTCAAGACCGATCCAAACATGCCAGACAGCGACGTCACCCTGGAAATGGTGTGCGACAAATTGATCATTCACGGCTCGCCACAGAAGGTTGCCGATGGCATCCTGGCGCTGCAGGAAGAGATCGGTGAATTCGGAACGCTCCTCTATGCAGGAATGGATTGGCAAGACCGGGACCTTGCCCGTAATTCGATGATCCTGCTCGCGGAGAAAGTGCTGCCGCTTGCCAACAGCTCGCTCAAGCAAACCGCCTCCGCTTGACCAACCTGGTGGACGCGAGTCAGCCGGCAATCCGGGGGGATCAACATCCCATGCCGGCATCAGCTCCGCGCGAGGACGGCGACACCTCGGCGGTTGCCGCACTGCTGCACCCGAGATCCATCGTGATAGTCGGCGCTTCCGAAAAGTCCCGCTGGTCGCGCACCGCGTATGACAACCTGACACTGGGCGGCTTCGGCGGCGAGGTGCACCTTGTCAACCGGCGCGGCGGCGTGATTCACGGTCAGCGGGCAGCCGAACGCTGCACCGCCATTGGAGCACCCCTCGACTTGGGGATAGTGCTCGTTCCCGCGCCTGCGGTGCTCGATGCGATCGACGATCTCGGACGTGCCGGCGTGCGCTCCGCGGTGGTGCTGACCTCGGGCTTCGCCGAAACCGGCGGGGCTGGCGTCGATCTGCAGGAGAAGCTCAGGCAGAGCGCGCGTGAGCATGATATGGGCCTGCTCGGTCCCAACAGCCTCGGCTTCATCAACTTCGCCGACAATGTGATCGCCTGGGCGACACCCATCCGGGTGCCCTCCAGGCGAAGCGGCGTTGCGATCGTGTCACAAAGCGGGGCGACCGCTTTCTTCCTCGCCGAGCTCGCCTATCAGCAGGATATCGGCCTCAGTTATGTGATCGCGACCGGCAACGAGGTTGATCTCGACGCGAGTTCGTTTCTAGATTATTTCGTCGATGATCCACATACTCGGGCGATCGCCCTCTTTATCGAGACTGTCCGCGATCCTGACAAGTTTTTGAGAATTGCCAAACGGGCACTGCAGATTGGCAAACCAATTGTCGTCCTCAAGGTTGGCGCGAGTGCGATTACGGCCAAAGCTGCCGCAGCGCACACCGGCGCGCTGGTCGGTGACGATCGCGTATTCGATGGCATCTGCCGGCAATTCGGCATCATCCGCGTCCGGTCGATCGAAGAGCTGCTCGCAACCGCCGATATCGTTGCGCGGTCGGGCGAACTTCGCCCGGGCGGCCTTTGCGTCATCTCCAATTCCGGTGGCATTTGCGAAATCGCCGCCGATGCTGCACACATTGCGGGTATCAGCCTGCCCCAGCTTGCGCCATCGACTGCCGCAGCCCTGCGCGGTTTGCTGCCCGGCTTCGCAACTGCGCACAATCCGTTGGACCTTACCGGCGGGATCGAGCCCGAGCAGTGCGAAGCTGCCATCCGGGCGCTTGGCGAACAGCGCGAATTTGCCGCCATACTTTGCGTCTGGTACGCAATCCCCGTCTGCGGGCATGAGGAGAGCGCCCGGCTCACGCAACTGCATCATCATCTGTCGAAAGGCTTGAACGAATCTGGGATAACCGGGTTGCTGGTCAGCTATACCCACACGCAGGTCAATGACCACGCCAAACGCATTGTCGAGCAAACACATGCCCCGTATCTCGCTTGCGGATTGGACCGCGCGATAAGCGGTTTGGCCGGAGCGTTCTGGTGGTCGGAGTGTCGGCGTCGCGCTGCAGTGGAGCGCCCGGGTGACGATTCTTGTAGGCAAGTGGTGGGGGAGCGGCCATCATCGGAACGCGCCGCATTGGAGTTTTTGGCGCGCAATGGTGTGCCAGTGGTGCCGGCAACCCTGGCCACCGACGAAGTGCAAGCCGTGGCCGCCGCCAAGGCCTACGGCGGACTCGTTGTGCTGAAGATTGCGTCACCGGACATCGGCCATAAGAGCGACATCGGTGGCGTTGCGTTGAACCTCGACGGCGAACACGCCGTGCGCACCGCATTCCGGCGGGTCATGGAGGCGGCGCATGCGCATGCGCCGCATGCCAGGTTCGAGGGGATTGTGGTCTCCCCGATGCGCGAGCGCGGCATCGAGCTACTCGTCGGTCTGTCCCGCGACCCGCAATGGGGACCTGTGCTCGCGGTGGGCCTGGGTGGAATCTGGGTCGAAGCCTTGCAGGATGTCTCCCTGCGCGTGCTGCCGACGCACGTCGGCGACATCCGGCACATGCTGACGGAGCTTCGTGGCGCAAGTATGCTGGCCGGGCAGCGCGGTGTTCCCGCCGCGGATCTTGACGCCGTCGCCGCGGCCATCGCACGCATCGCCGAAGCGGCCGTTCGCCTTGGCCCGGACCTGCTGGCGATGGATGTGAATCCCCTTTGGGTGCGCGGCGATCGGGTG
>JAYTIR010000026.1:0-7118 GCA_043731765.1 Burkholderiales bacterium | reverse complement strand
GACGCGCAGGACAGCGTGCGCTCGCTGTTGCGGGAGAACATGAAGCTCATGACGCGGCGCATCGTCGAGTCCGCGCGCAAGACCGGCGACCATTACATTACCCGCGACGGCGCCGAATATCGCGCCATGCTCGTGTCCGCGGCAATCGGCGGCGCGCTCACGGGGTTGACGGTCACTGTCAAAATCGCCGCCGGCGGCCATGGCCTGCCGCCGTTCCTCGAAGGGCTCGTGGCGTCCACCAATTATGCGCTGTCGTTCGTGTTGATCCATCTGCTGCACGGAACGCTTGCGACCAAGCAGCCGGCGATGACGGCAGTGACGATGGCCCATCAACTCAATTCGCCGCGCGTGCGCGGACGGCTGCGCGGATTCGTCGACGAAGTGACGAACCTGGTGCGTTCGCAGGTTGCGGCGATTCTGGGCAATCTCCTGCTGGTCGTCCCGGTGGCGCTGGCGCTGCAGGCGTCAATACTGCTGACAGGATTCGACCACCTGCCCGATCCCGGTCACGCGCAAGAATACGTCGAGTCGTTGTCGCTCTGGAGCGCGGCGCCGTTCTACGCGGCATTCACCGGCGTGCTGTTATGGCTGTCGGCGGTGATCGCCGGGTGGTTCGAGAACTGGGCCACTTTTCGCCGACTGCCCGAGGCGATAGCGCAAGCACCGAGGATCAAGGCGTGGCTGGGGCCGGAACGCGCCGCCCGCGCGGCTCGACTCATCGAGGACAATGTCGCAGCGCTGGGCGGCAATGTTTCGCTGGGCTTTCTGCTCGGCATGGTGCCGGTGGTGGCCGCCTTCTTCGGGCTTCCGCTCGAAGTCCGGCACGTCACGCTGTCCACCGGCCAACTGGCGCTCGCGTCGTGGTCGTACGGCTCGGCGATATTTTCGCTTCCGGCATTCTGGTGGGCGGTCGTCGGCATCGGCGTGATCGGTTTCTTCAATCTGGCAGTTTCGTTCGGACTGGCCCTCGCCGTCGCGATCCGCTCGACCGGCCGCGGCGCGGTGTCCCGCCGGCGATTGCGCCGCGCCGTGTTTGCCCGCGTGCGGGCTGCGCCACTCGATTTTCTGGTGCCGCCACGCAATACCCCGATACCTGCAAACTGATCAGGTCGCATAATCCACCGCTACGCGGCGATTGCCCCGCAGTCCAACCACGAAAGCCCGCCATGCCCTCAATCTACGATTTCAGCGTCGACGACATTCACGGCAAACCGGTAAAGCTCGACACGTACAAGGACAAGGTGATGCTCATCGTCAACACGGCGAGCCAATGCGGTTTCACGCCGCAATACAAGGGTCTCGAGGCGCTTTACGAGAAATTCCACGGCAAGGGCCTTGAGGTCCTGGGCTTTCCGTGCAACCAGTTCGGTGCGCAGGAACCGGGTACCGAAATGGAGATCGCGCATTTCTGTGAATTGAATTACGGCGTGACGTTTCCGCTGTTCGCCAAGGTCGAGGTCAATGGCGGCAACACGGCGCCCGTGTACAAATATCTCAAGGCGGAGAAACCCGGCTTGCTCGGGAGCGAGGCGATCAAGTGGAATTTCACCAAGTTCCTGGTGGACCGCAAGGGCAACGTGCTCGCGCGCTACGCGCCCAACGACACGCCGGAATCGATGGCCGGCGACATCGAAAAAGCGCTCTGATGCGCGTTCGCATTGAGCTCATCACGCTCACTGCGCTCATTTCGCTTGGGGCAGGCGCTGCGCTGACGCCCCTGCCGGCCGAGGCACAGGCGGACCCGAACAAGGTGCTTCGGGTCGTGTTCCCGGTCGCGGAAACGGGCTTCGACCCGCAGGCCTCGAACGATATCTACTCGGCCTATATCGAGCGCGCGATCTTCGACCCACTGTACACCTACGATATCCTCGCGCGGCCGTACCGGATCGTGCTCAACACGGCGGTCGCGCTGCCGGAGATTTCGCCGGACGGATTGCAATGGACGCTGCGGATCAAGCCGGGGATCTATTTCAACGACGACCCCGCTTTCAAGGGGCGCAAGCGCGCATTGACGGCCGCCGATTACATCTATTCGTGGAAGCGCGTGCTCGACCCGAAGATGCGCTCACCCGTGCTGCAGACGTTCGATGATCTGTTCGAGGGCGCGGCAGCATTCGTGGCGAAGGCCAAGGAGACTGGCAAGTTCGACTACGACGCCCCGATGTCCGGATTGCAGTTGCTTGACCGGTACACGATCCTGCTCCGGCTCGTGCATCCCGCCTACGATCTGTTGCCCAACCTGACGACGGTCCAGGCCGCGGCCGTGGCGCGCGAAGTGATCGATGCCTACGCCGACGGCAATGGCTGGGCGATGCAGAACCCGGTGGGGACGGGACCGTACCGACTGAAGGATTGGCGCCGCGGCCAGAAGATCATCCTTGAGGCGAATCCCGGCTTTCGTGATTTGCGGTATACCGAAAGCAACGACCCGGCGGACCGGGGAATCGTCGCGAAGATGAAGGGCAAGACTCTCCCGCTGATCGGCAAGATCGACATCAGCATCATCGAGGAATCCAACCCGCGGCTGCTGGCGTTCGAAAAGGGCGACCTCGACTACATCCAGGTCCCGCCGGATCTCGTACCGAATGTCCTCGCACCGGATAACACACTGAAACCGCGATTCGCCAAGGCCGGGATCACGTTGGCGCGCGGCCTTCAGCCCGCGGTCAGCTACACGTTCTTCAACATGGATGATCCAGTCGTCGGCGGCTACACGAAGGAAAAGGTGGCGCTGCGCCGCGCGATCGGCATGGCGTTCAACACGGACGAGGAAATCAAGGTGCTCTGGCACGGGCAGGCGGTTCCGGCCACGGGGCCTATTCCGCCGCATGTCATCGGCCACGACCCGACGTTCAACGGCCACGTCAACTACGATCTTCCTGGCGCCAAGGCGCTGCTCGACAAGTTCGGCTATGTCGACCGCGACGGCGATGGATTTCGCGACCTTCCCGATGGCAAGCCGCTGGTACTGGCCATCGGCTCGGCGCCGGATGCGCGCGGCCGGCAATACGAGGAGCTCTGGCAAAAAACGCTCAATGCCCTGGGCGTGCGCGTGGAGTTCCGCAAGCAGAAATGGCCCGACCTGCTCAAGATGGCGCGCGCCGGACAACTGCAGATGTGGTATCTCGGCAACATCAACACGACGACGGACGGGTATGGCTTTTTGGGCCTTCTTTACGGCGGACACGCGGGGCTTTCCAACATTGCGCGCTTCAATCTCCCCGAGTACGACAAGCTCTACGACCAGTCCAGGAGCATGAACGACAGCCCGGAGCGCACGAAGCTGTTCCGCGAGATGTCGCAACTGGTGACGGCCTATGCGCCGTGGAATCTCGAGGTCTATCGGTACGAAAACATGGTCGTCTATCCCTGGGTGATCGGCTACAAGTACAACGCTTTCCAGAACCATCCGTGGATGTACTACGACATCGATCTCAAGATGCCGCGCCGATCGGTCCAACAATGACTGCAATGCGCAGCACTATTGCCTTCATCGCGCTGGTAGTGGGCGCCGCGCTGTTTCCACTGCCGGCCGCCGCGCAGGCCGACCCGAACAAGGTGCTGCGCGTCGCGTTCCCGGTCGCCGAGACCGGATTCGATCCGCAGGCGTCGAACGACCTCTATTCAAATCACGTCAACCGCGCGATCTTCGACCCGCCGTACACCTACGATTATCTGGCCCGCCCGTTCAAGCTCGTTCCCAACACCGCGGTTGCGCTGCCGGAAATTTCGGCGGATGGCCGCAACTGGACGTTCAAGATCAAACCGGGGATCTACTTCAACGACGATCCGGCGTTCAAAGGCCAGAAGCGCGAGTTGACGGCGGCAGACTACGTCTATTCGTGGAAGCGCGTGATCGACCCCAAGGTGCGCTCGCCGAATCTGCAGATATTCGATGACATTTTCGTGGGGTCGGACGCTGCGGTAGCGAAAGCGAAAGAGACCGGCAAGTTCGATTACGACGCGCAAATGGAGGGACTGTTCGCGCTCGACCGCTACACCATCCGGATGAAGTTGAAGCGGCCGTCCTACGACCTGCTGTCCAGTCTCACGCAGGTGGTGGTTGCTGCCGTCGCGCGCGAAGTGATCGAAGCCTACGGCGACTTGAGCGGCTGGGCGATGCAGAACCCGGTAGGTACGGGGCCGTACCGGCTGAAAGACTGGCGGCGCGGTCAGAAAATCGTACTTGAAGCCAATCCGGGCTTTCGTGATGTGAGCTTCCCGGACAGCAAGGATCCAGCGGACCGGGAAATCGTTGCAAAGATGAAGGGCGCGAAGCTGCCCCGCATCGGGCGGGTGGAGATCACGATCATCGAGGAGTCGCAGCCGCGGCTGCTCGCTTTCGAAAAGGGCGACCTTGATTACGTCACGGTACCGGGCGATCTGGTGTGGAACGTGATGGGCAAGGACAACAAGCCGCTGCCGCGCTTCGCCAAGGCGGGCGTGACACTTGCACGCGGCATCCAGCCCGCGATCACCTTTACCTATTTCAACATGGAGGATCCGGTCGTCGGCGGATACTCCAAGGAAAAAATCGCGCTTCGCCGCGCGATCGGCATGGCCTATAACGTCGACGAGGAAATTCGCGTGCTGCGCCAGGGGCAGGGGATGCCGGCCACCCAGGTGATTCCGCCCGGCGTGACCGGCCACGACCCCACATTTTCGGGGCATGCGAAGTTCGACCCGAAGGGTGCGGCGGCGTTGCTCGACAAGTTCGGCTATATCGACCGCGACAAGGATGGCTGGCGCGATCTGCCCGACGGCAAGCCGCTGGTGCTGAAGATGGGCACGTCGCCCTCGGCGCTCGACCGGCAATACAACGAACTGTGGCAGCGCAACCTCACCGCGGTCGGGATTCGCGTCGAATTCGTCAACCAGAAATTCGGGGATCTGTTGAAGATGGCGCGCGCGGGCCAACTGCAGATGTGGGCTCTGGGAAATACCAGCACGACACCGGAGGGATACCAGTTTCTCGGATTGCTCTATGGCGGGTTTTCGGGATTGTCGAACCTTGGTCGTTTCAAGCAGCCTGATTTCGATCGCGTGTACGACCAGTCGCGCACCCTGCCCGACAGCCCGGAGCGCACCAAGCTGTTCCGGGAAATGTCGCAGATCGTCTCGGCGTATTCGCCGTGGATGCTCAACGCATTCCGGATCGAGAACATCGCCGTCTATCCCTGGGTCGTCGGCTACAAGTACAACCCGTTCCAGAACCATCCGTGGATGTACTACGACCTCGATCTCAAGATGCCGCATCGCTCCGTCGAGCCGTGACATGGCTGCACGGCTATCACGGGCACCGTGGTACGGACGCGACAGATGCGCGTTTGAATGAGCGAATGACATTGCCGGCGCTTGGTCGAGGCGGGGCGTCGAGCGTAGAATGTTGCCAACTCCTCCTCAATTTCCTGGACGACCACCCATGAACCACGACCTCGATTCGCACTCGCCGGCAGCAGCGGCGCGGCTGCGCATGGGGTGGGATTCGTCCATGCCGCACGGCGCCGGAATTTCCAGATTCAGCAATTTCGCCGTCCTGCAGGTAGCACCGCAAACAGTACCGATCGCAGTACCCAAATAAGCGCCCGCCGGGTTACCCGCCGGGTTGGGCGGGAACCGGACCAGTAGGCGTTTTCCTTTCCGGACTTCCCGCCTGTCGTTGTTTCATTGGCGTTCGCGTCGATTGCGAGCGCGCCGGAACGTTGCCACAGGTGTCGTCATGGAACAATTGCAACGCTGGATTCGCCGTACGTTTCGCGGGCTCTGGCTGTCTCCGGATTTTCGGAAGCTCTGGACCTCGCTGACGATCACGGCCTTCGGCAGCCAGATCACCAACCTTGCGTTGCCGTTGACGGCGGCGCTGCTGCTGCACGCCACTCCGCTGCAGATGGGCGTGCTCATTGCGCTCGAGACACTGCCGTTTGCGCTCGTTTCCCTGCATGCCGGGGTACTGCTCGACCGCGTGCGCAAGTTGCCCATCGTGATTGCGTCGGACATCGTCCGTGGGCTGGCGCTGCTCGCCATACCCGTTGCCGCGTTCACCAACACGCTGGCGATGGAGATCCTGTACGTCGTCGGCTTTTTTTGCGGTGTTTCGAACGTGGTTGGCGGCGGGGCGTACCAGGTGCTGCTCGCGCAACTGGCGGGCCGCAAGCGGCTGGTCGAGGCCAATGCCAAGATCGCGCTGGGCGAAACGTCGTCGGCGCTGATTGGCCCCGGCCTGGCGGGTGGCCTGATCCAGCTGCTTACGGCGCCGTTCGCCATCATCCTCGATGCGCTGACATTCTTTGCCTCGGCGTGGATGCTGCGGCGGATCCATGTCCCGCAGGATGTGCCGCACGCAGGGCCCAAAGGATCGGTGTCGGCCGAAATCATCGAGGGATTGAAGCTCGTGTGGAACAACCGCACGCTCCTTTCGTTGGCGTGGGTGGCGGCGCTGTGGCAACTGCTCCATCACATGCAACTTGCCGTGCTGATCCTGTTCGCGACACGCGACCTTGGTCTCTCGGCGGGCGCGATCGGCCTTACCTACGCGTTCGGCGGCCTGGGTTGCGTGCTTGCTGCGGCGTCGGCGGAAAAACTCTCGACGCGCTTCGGCGTCGGGACGGTGATCGTGCACGGCTTGATGCTGACCGCGGTCGGCTGGCAGGCGTTCGGTCTCGTCTCCGGGCCGGTGTGGTTCGCAACGCTGGCGCTGGGAATCGCCATGCTGGTGTTCGACTTCGGCGCCGTGCTGTACGCGATCAATTACCTCGCCCTGCGCCAGGCCATCACGCCGGACCGGCTGATGGGTCGCATGACCGCGACGATGCGCTTCCTGACGGTGGCCGCGGCGCCGTTGGGTTCGCTTGCCGGCGGCGCGCTGGCGACTGCCATTGGCTTGCGCAATACGTTGCTGACGGTCGGTGTGCTGGCGCTCGTGTTGACCGCGGGCGCCATGCTCTGGTCGCCGGTGCGGCGGCACCGCACGCTGCCCGTCGTCCCGGCGGAATGATCTAGACGATCGTCCCCGCGGCGACGGTGCGATTGGTGACTTCGTCGATGACGATGAAGGCGCCGGTCGTGCGGTCGTCGTGGAAGGCGTCGATGGCCAGCGCTTCGTTGACCGCCAACCGCGC
>JAYTIR010000025.1:0-3872 GCA_043731765.1 Burkholderiales bacterium | reverse complement strand
TGCGGATCATGCGCAGCAACTGCGCAGTGTCCTTCAACCCATGTTCGCGCGATTGCGTGAATGGACGGAGCACCTGCAGTTCCAGCCGCGTCTCACGTCCTTCCCAAGTGAGACTCGGACGCGAAGTGACATCAAGTAACGACGGCGTGTTGCGCGTCGCACGCCGACCGGCCGCGCCCTCGGCAACCGCCTTGCCGTCCGTGAATGCCCGTTCCGGTTGATGGCAGGTAGCGCAACTTGTCAGTCCGTCCGCACTCAGCGCCGCGTCGAGGAAGAGCCGTTGGCCGAGCGCCTCCATCCCCTTGGAAGGGCTGGCCATCTCGATGACGGGTTGCGTGGGGCCGGGATTTGCTGCCTGTGACGCGGCGACGACTGGAATAAACAGCCACGCCGCGGCGAAAGCGCGAATGGCAGCCCGGACAATGCGGTTCCGCCTGCCTACATTCGACGTGCGCCACGGCACGACCCGGTAGGCACGAGCTCCGGCATCATGCCCCGGAACTTCGCCCATCCCAGCCGCGCGATGCCGCGCCAACCCCCGGCAGACCCCAGGCACATCTCTCCCTCAGTGCGGGTACTCCGCGACCTTAGTCCTGGAATGTCCAACGCGATACTGTAGGAAGTGACAGGTACGCCCGCCCTGGGAAACGAGCATACTTACTAGTTGGATAGTTGAATCAGGGACAGACCACGTTTTTCGCCACCTGTTCTGGAAAACGTGGGCTGTCCCTGCGCCTATTCTCGGACGGCTTCGAACGCAATGGTGATCTTCACGTCGTCGCTCGCGGCCACCGGGAGAGCGTACTTCATGCCGAACTCCGAGCGCTTGATGGTTGCGGTCGCTTCGCCACCGCACATCGGCTTCTTGTTGAATGGATTGGGAGCGCATTTGAAACTGGTCACCTTCAGGGCGACCGGCTTGGTAACGCCAAGTAGTGTGAGTTCGCCGTTGGCGCCGACTACGTTGTCGCCGTCGAACAGAAGATCGCCGGACTTGTAGGTCATTGTCGGAAACTTCTCGACGTTGAGCAAATCCTCACTCTTGATAATACCGAGCAAGATCGGCGCCGCCACCACCGACGCGGTCGCGATCGACACGTCGATCGCGCCTTTCTTCGCCGTCCGATCGAGAGTCACCTTCCCGGTCGCGTTGGTAAACGAGCCGCGTTGCTGTGAGAAACCCAAATGCCCGAATTCGAACATCGGGACCGTGTGCCTCACATCGAAGACATAGACTTCCTGCGCAACCGTGGGCGCCGCTGCGATGGTCGCGCCAAGAGCGAACGCGGCCAACGTATAGCGAGATTTCATAGTGTCCTTCATGTTGGAACTTCTTACGGAATTCGCCTTGCGACGCGGAGCTGCTTCACCCAGCGCGCGGCAGCACCATGCGCACGTGTACGACCACCTCGTCGGCAACGACGGATGGATCGCCCCACTGCCCGTTGCCGATATTGAACTCGAGCCGCTTGATCGTGAACTCTCCGGTGGCTACCGAATTGCCTGCGGCGTCACGCTTGACCTCGATCGGGACCGTCTCGTTTCGCACCTTGCCCTTTACCGTCAGCTTTCCTGCGACTTCATACCGATCGCCTCCCAGGTCCTTCATCGCCGTGGACTGGAATGTCGCGACCGGGAACCTGGCGGTGTCGAACCAGCGCGGGCGCCGGACTTCGGTCTCGGACTCCTCGCTCGCCAGGTCGATGCTGCCCAGGTCGATCTCGAACTCGGCCTTCGACTTTGCGAGTTCCTTCGGCCGGAAGTCGACATTGGCCTTCCACTTGCGGAACCGGCCTTCGACATTGACGCCCATCTGCCTGGAAACGAAGCGGATCTCGCTCTTGTCGATGAGCACGGCCTGCGCGCCGGCACCGGAAGAGGCCAGCAGCAGCATTGCCAGTGATGGGATAAACGGGCGGAACAGGCGCATGGACAGGATTTTCGTGAAAGTTGGATAGTCGATTCGAGGGTCAGCGGCCGGGGAGCATACGGGCCAGAACGTCGTCGCGGTCGACGAAATGGTGCTTCAACGCCGCCGCGACATGGACTGAGACCAGGGCGGCCAGCGTGTAGTTCAGCGTCTTGTGCACGAGGAGCAGTATCTTGGCCATTTCTCGATCCTTGGGGACCAGGTCAGGCAAGGGTACCAGCCCGAGGTAGACAACGGATACGCCCGTGGACGAACTGTAGATCCAGCCGGACAGCGGGATGACCAGCATCAGCGCATAGAGTACGGCATGCGCCACATGGG
Organism: Burkholderiales bacterium; assembly: GCA_043731765.1. Classification (GTDB taxonomy): domain Bacteria; phylum Pseudomonadota; class Gammaproteobacteria; order Burkholderiales; family Casimicrobiaceae; genus VBCG01. The sequence goes on along the minus strand of JAYTIR010000025.1, from coordinate 1,621 downwards.
AAGCCCGGATTTGCCATGCCGGCATCGTTGCCGGCAGCGGGGGTGCAGGATGCGCCGCGCGCCACGCGAGCCGCGCGGCGGCAAGCAGGAACACCGAAATGCCCACCCATTTGTGCCATGCGTAGTACCTGAGCTTGTCGGGCGAGATTTCGAGGCCGGTCATGAACAGGCCGAGACCGAAGCCGCAAAAAATCAGCAGCGCCGCGAGCCAATGCAGTGCCAGCGCGGTGCCGGTGTATCGCAATTTCTTCATTACGATAACAATACCGCGAATATTGATCGTTTCCCGATCTCCACCAGGTTGAACACTTACCATGGCCGCCCCTGAGCCTTCGTCCCGGATGAATGCGCAATGGCTTGCGCGCAGCCGCGCGGCAGTGTGGCATCCCTGCACGCAGATGAAAGTGCACGAGACGCTGCCGCTGGTGCCCATCGCGCGTGGCGAGGGCGCATGGTTGTTCGACTTCGATGGCAAGCGCTACCTCGACGCCGTGAGTTCATGGTGGGTGAATCTTTTCGGCCACGCCAACCCGCGCATCAACGACGCGATGGTGGCGCAATTGCATGAACTCGACCATGTGATGCTCGCCGGGTTCACGCACCGGCCGGTCATCGAATTGTCGGAACGCCTGGCCGCGCTGGCACCGGCAGGACTGGGCCATGCCTTTTACGGTTCCGATGGCGCGTCGGCGACCGAGATCGCGCTCAAGATGAGCTTCCACTATTGGCGCAACAACGGCCGGCCGGAGAAACGCGGGTTCGTGAGCCTCGCGGGCGGATACCACGGCGAGACGCTTGGTGCACTTTCAGTCACGGACGTTGCGATTTTCCGCGACACGTACGCGCCGCTGCTCAATCGCAACGCGATCGTTCCCTGCCCCGATGCGCGCCGCGACATTACACCGGAGATTGCCGCCGCCGCGCTGGAAGCCCATCTCGCGCAACACCACGCCACGACGGCCGCGCTGATCGTCGAGCCGCTGGTGCAGGGCGCGTCCGGCATGGTGATGTACGACGCTACCTACCTGCGCCGCGCGCGCGAGCTGTGCACGCAATACGGCGTGCACCTCATCGCCGACGAAATCATGACTGGCTTCGGCCGTACGGGAACGCTGTTCGCCTGGGAGCAGGCAGGGACTGCTGCGCCGGATTTCCTGTGCCTGTCCAAGGGGCTGACCGGCGGTTACCTCCCGTTGTCTTGCGTGCTGTCCACCGATGACGTGTATCAGGCGTTCTATGCCGATGACACGGCGCGCGCCTTTCTCCACTCGCATTCGTACACGGGCAACGCGCTCGCGTGCCGCGCAGCCCTTGCGGTACTCGACATTTTTCGCCACGACGACGTGATTGCCGCGAACCGGGCCAAGGCGGCACGCTGGGCTGCGGTCGTCGCGCCGATCGCTGCGCATCCAAAGGTCCGCGATTTCCGCCGGTGCGGCATGATCTGGGCCTTCGAAGTCGACACGGTGCGACCGGATTTTGCGCGCTGGTTCTTCGCCGAGGCGCTCACGCGCGAGCTGCTGCTGCGCCCCCTCGGCCGCACGGTCTACTTCATGCCGCCCTACGTGGTGACCGACGACGAATTCGCGCTGCTGTGCACGCGCACTCTCGACATATTGAA
>JAYTIR010000024.1:0-6422 GCA_043731765.1 Burkholderiales bacterium | reverse complement strand
AGCCAACGGTAACTGCGCCGTGAGTCGAGATAGGGCAGCCAGATCGTGGTCGCGAGTCCCCACACCAATGTGACGCCCGCAGCCCAGTTGAGAATTGCTCGCCGGTTGGAGCGCCGCGCCGGCCGCACCAGCATCACCCACAACAGCGTGAGCAGGACGGCCGACACCATCGCGCCAAGATGAAACGAGGGATGGAAGCCTGTTTCCGAGTCCCGGAACAACTGCGCGACCCGCGGTGACATTCCATTCACATACGAATCGATCCAGAATCCCCACGCCAACATGGCGACCAGCCCGAACGTGAGAATGCCGAACCAGTCGAGCGCTCCGGAAAAGCCGCGCTTCAATGAATCGACCTCGAGCGCGGCGAGCAGCGCGAACGGAACTAGCAGCGGAATGGCGTAGGCCAGCTTGGGGTCGGGCATCACGATGAGGGAGGCGAGGATCACCAGCGACACCACGGCGGGCACTTGCACGCCGGGATCGCGCAGCCCGCCGTTGAATCCCCGACCACGCGTCCACAGCATCCACAAAATCAGTGGCAACGACGGCCACGCAAACCAGAGCAGATTCTTGAGGTAGTAACCGGGCGCGAATTTGCCATCATCGCCGAAGAACGCGACATACTCGCCGAGCGCTTCGCCTTTCCACCAGAGTGCAAACAGCGCGGGGTCGCGCACGTGCAGCGCCAGGGGCCAGCTCAATGCAAGCGGGAGTGCGACGGAGAGTGCGACCAGCAGCGTCAAGCCATAGGCGCGCGTACGCCAGGGTTTGTCGACGAGTGGCAACAGCAAGGCTGAGACGACGAGCCACACCGGACCCAGCATCCCGCGGCTCAGGAAAGAAAGTGCCACGCCGATACCCAGCACGATGCCGCCGGCCACCGGGCGCCGCAGCGCCAGCGCGAAACCGTAGAGCGCAACTGCAACGCCGGCGGAGTCGCCCAACTCCGGCGAAAGCACATGGGCGCGGTCCCAGAATCCGACGCTGCCCATCAGGATCAGCACCGGCAGCCAGCGCAGCGCGCGGCCGTTCAATTCGCGGCTCGCCTGTGCGGTGACGAGCAGGATCAGCGCGAGTGCCAGGCCGACAACCAACCGCGCCGCGTTGTGGCGTTCGAGCGGCGGAGACATTGCCTTGACCGCGAGCGCGCCGGAGGCGTAGATCAATGGCGGCCGCGCAACGTAGGGCTCGCCCGCCAGTGTGGGCACAACGATGTCGCCGCGATTCGCCATCTCCGTCGCGACGCCGATCGATGTCGCGTCCTCGGTCTTCCACGGGTCATGCCCGACCAGCCCCATGCTGACCCAGGCCGCGCAAAGCAGCACGAGGCCGAACTGCTTGAAGGCGCGCAACGGTCCGGACGGACTGACCTCTTCAGGGTCGACCGGTTCCGGTGTGTAGGGTCTGGGGGCGCGCACGGGGCTAAATGTAAACTGCGGTGGAAAGAAAAAGGCAGCCGAAGCTGCCTCTTTCGTCGGCTACGCGCAAGTGCTGCGGATCAGGCTGCCGGCGGCGTGGGCTCTGCTGCCTTGGCTGCGCCCCTGGTGCCGTAGCGCTGGCGGAACTTGTCGATGCGGCCCGCGGTGTCCATGACCTTCTGCTTGCCCGTGTAGAACGGGTGGCAGGCGGAACACACTTCGATGTGGATCGGCTTGCCGACCGTCGAGCGGGTGGCGAACGTGTTGCCGCAGCTGCACGTGACTTGCGTCTCGCCGTATTTGGGGTGAATTTTCTCTTTCATGATGTCCTCGTGCGACGAAGGCGGAAAACCCGGTATTATCCGCGTTTTACCGCTGATCCGCAAGGTGGGAGTGCGTCGCGGGAAGGGCAAGCTCCGCCGAAAAGCGTCAACAAAACAAGGAGCTACAGCGTCGCTATCCTCGCCGCATGCTGTCGAAGAAGTCCGCGTTCGACTTGGTCTGCTTGACCTTGTCCTGCAGGAATTCCATCGCCTCGAGCTCGTCCATCGGATAGAGCAGCTTCCGCAGGATCCAGACTTTCTGGAGGATATCGGGCTTGAGCAGCAGCTCTTCGCGCCGCGTGCCCGAGCGATTGACGTTGATCGACGGGTAGATCCTCTTCTCGGCCATGCGCCGGTCGAGGTGGATTTCCATGTTGCCGGTGCCCTTGAATTCCTCGTAGATCACGTCGTCCATGCGCGAGCCGGTATCGATGAGCGCGGTGGCGATGATCGTGAGCGAGCCGCCTTCCTCGATGTTGCGCGCCGCGCCGAAAAAGCGCTTCGGCCGCTGCAGCGCGTTGGCATCCACGCCGCCGGTCAGCACCTTGCCCGAAGCCGGCACCACGGTGTTGTAGGCGCGCGCAAGGCGCGTGATCGAGTCGAGCAGGATCACGACGTCCTTCTTGTGCTCGACCAGGCGCTTCGCCTTCTCGATCACCATTTCGGCGACCTGCACGTGGCGCGTCGCGGGTTCGTCGAACGTGGAGGACACGACCTCGCCGCGCACGGAGCGCTGCATTTCGGTCACTTCCTCGGGCCGCTCGTCGATCAGCAGAACGATCAGCACCACGTCGGGATGATTCGCGGCGATGGAATGCGCGACGTGCTGCAGCATCACCGTCTTGCCGGACTTGGGTGAGGACACGAGCAGGCCGCGCTGGCCTTTGCCGATTGGCGCAACGATGTCGATGATGCGGCCCGTGATGTTCTCTTCGGCCTTGATGTCACGCTCGAGGATCATCGGCTCGTCGGGGAAGAGCGGCGTCAGGTTCTCGAACAGGATCTTGGTTTTGGCGTTCTCCGGCGCTTCGAAGTTGACCTTGTCGACCTTGACCAGCGCGAAGTAGCGTTCGCCTTCCTTCGGGGTGCGGATTTCACCTTCGACCGTATCGCCCGTGTGCAGGTTGAAGCGGCGGATCTGCGACGGCGAGATGTAGATGTCGTCGGTGTTCGCGAGGTACGAGGTGTCGGGGGAGCGCAGGAAGCCGAAGCCGTCGGGCAGCACTTCGAGCACGCCGCCGCCGAAAATCGATTCGCCCTTCTTCGCCTGCTGCTTCAACAGCGCGAAGATGAGGTCGTGCTTGCGCATCCGGTTGGCGCCCTCGATTTCGTTCGAGTTGCCGATCTCGATGAGTTCGGATACGTGTTTGGCTTTGAGGTCGGATAGATGCATGGTGCGAGAGGGGGGGCAAGCCGGAACGGCTAGGGAGGGCGGGCCGATTGTTCCGGCGCGCGGTGGACCGCATTGAACTAACTGGAGGCGGGTTCGGAACCGGGGCGCCGCAAACTGCAGGGGCGGCGCCCGGGGGCGCTACTGGTGCTTGATCTGGTAACTGGTTTGGCCTTCGCGCCGGCACAACGACGACCGGGCGGCGGTAAGCGGGCGGCGGACAAGGCCTCTTTCGGGCTGCGCGCCTCGCTTATGAAAGGACAGGTTATAGCGGTTAGATGTTGCTGTCAATCCAGGCGGTTAATTGCGACTTGGTCAGCGCGCCGACCTTCTGCGCATGCGCCTGGCCGCCCTTGTACAGAATGACCGTCGGGATGCCGCGAATGCCGTACTTGCCCGGCGTGGTCGGGTTGGCATCGATGTCGAGCTTGGCGACGGTGATCTTGCCGCCGTATTCCTTCGCCACCTCGTCCAACACCGGCGCGAACATCTTGCACGGACCGCACCATTCGGCCCAGAAGTCGACCAGGACCGGATGGCCCGACTGCAGCACGTCCTTGTCGAAGGTCGCGTCGGAAACGTGTTTGATTGCAGCGCTCATGGAAAAACCTCTCTTGGGGAATGCGTCCGCGGGCCGGTTGCGGCGCCTCGTTTGGGCTAACGGTAGCCGAAGCGCCCAGTTGGCGCAAGTTCGGGTGCAAGTACAGACGACGATGGGGGTCGATCTGCTAAAATTCAAGCATTCCCGCGTTTTGCCTTAGAGTCCGGCCATGACCTACGTCGTCACCGAAAGCTGCATCCGCTGCAAATACACCGATTGCGTCGACGTTTGCCCGGTGGATTGCTTTCGCGAGGGCCCCAATTTTCTGGTGATCGATCCGGACGAATGCATCGACTGCACGCTGTGCGTCGCCGAATGCCCCGTGGAGGCGATTTTCGCGGAGGACGACGTGCCGGCCGACCAACAGCAATTCAAGGCGCTGAACACGGAATTATCCAAGTTGTGGAAGCCCATCATCGAGCGCAAGCCCGGTCCTCCCGACGCGGACGACTGGAAGGACGTGAAAGAGAAGCTCCAGTATCTGGAAAAGTAAGTCGCGCCGTTTGACCTCCCGCCGACAAACCCCCTAAAATCGCAGGGCTTTTGCAGCGCGGCACAGGCGGTGATTGCGGCATCGGAATGCCCACGAAAACCATGACACGATTCACCTTGCTCTCCGCGCTGGCCATGGCTGCGCTGGCCCCGGCCTTGGTCGCCATGCAAACTGAGGCGCAAACCGCCGCGCCCGCGGGTGATCCCCAAAAGGGTTCCCAGAAGGTCCAGATGTGCCAAGGCTGCCACGGCATCCTGGGCTGGCGCACGGCCTATCCCGAGGTCTATCGCGTGCCTAAGATCGCGGGCCAGCATCCCGCCTACATTGTCGCGGCGCTCAAGGAATATCGGGCGCTCGAGCGGAGTCACCCGTCGATGGACGCGATCGCCGCGTCACTCTCCGACCAGGACATGGCGGACATCGCGGCGTATTACGCGCAGGCCCCGTTGCAGACGGCGGTGAAATGAACCCGACGAAAATCATTCTCGCCGTCCTCGCCGCCGCAGTGGCAATCGCGGCCGGTCCGGTTGCCGCCGCCGACATCGAAGCGGGCAAGAAAAAGGCGCAGGAAGTGTGCGCCGCCTGCCACAACATGAACGGCATCAGCACCATTGCGGACTATCCGAAGCTTGCCGGTCAATATCCGGATTACATGGCCAAGGCGCTGCGCGATTACAAGTCGGGCGCGCGCAAGAACGCGATCATGGCCGGAATGGCGCAGGGACTCACGCCAAAGGACATCGACGACGTGAGTGCGTATTTCTCGTCGCTGCCCTCGGTCCTCCAGACCCGCATGTGAACGCTGCATCCGCCCGCCTCGACGCGTTGTCGCTTGGCTTCCGCCAGCGCTTCCTTTCCTACGACGAGCTCACGCAGCAGGTGCGGGCGTGGGCCGACGCGTTTCCGGAGCTGTGTCGCGTGACGTCGATCGGACGCACGCCGGAAGCGCGCGAACTCTGGCTGCTGACGCTCGGTTCCGATCCCGATCGGGTGCGGCCGAGCGCATGGGTCGACGGCAACATGCACGCCAGCGAGCTGTGCGGCTCCAGCGTGGCGCTGGCAATGGCCGAGGACATTCTCCGCATGCACCTGCGCCAGCGCGGAGAGCAGACCGAACCGAAATTGTCCGGCGCAGTGGAAGCCCGCCTGCGCGACGTCCGGTTCTACGTGCTGCCAAGAATGTCGCCCGACGGCGCGGAAGCGGTCATGACCACAGGTCGCTACGTGCGCTCCATTCCGCGCGACGAGCGACCGGCGCGCGCCCACGCGTACTGGCGCGGCAAGGATGTCGACGGCGACGGGCTCGCGTTGGCGATGCGCGTTCGCGATCCAGCTGGCGAAATGGTCGAGTCGTCCGAATATCCGGGGTTGCTGCTGCCGCGCACCATCGACGACGCGCCACCGTATTACAAGGTCTATCCGGAAGGCGTCATCGAAAACTTCGACGGCAAGAACGTGCCGTCGCCGTATTTCCTGTCCGACAACCAGACCGATCTCAACCGCAACTTCCCGTACTTCTGGGCGCCTGACTCCAAGCAGGAAGGTGCGGGCGCATTTCCATTGAGCGAAATCGAGTCGCGCGCCGTGGTGGAGTTCGCCACGCAACATCCCGAGATCTTTCTCTGGCTCAACATGCACACTTTTGGTGGCGTGTTCATCCGGCCGCTGGGCGACAAGCCCGATACCAAGATGAACCCGCAGGACCTTGCGCTGTTTCGCCAGCTCGGGGCCTGGGCCGAGGAACTGACGGGCTATCCGATGGTGTCGGGCAACGAGGAATTCCTGTACGAGCCGGACACGCCGCTGCACGGCGATCTCAGCGACTACGCCTACCACCAACGAGGTGCGGTTGCGTATGTGGTCGAGCTGTGGGATCTCTTCAAGCAGGCCGGGCTGGAACGGAAGAAGCGTTTCGTCGACAACTACACGCACCTGACGCGCGCGGATATGCAGAAAATTGCGGCGTGGGACCGCGACAAGAACGAGGGCCGCTCTATCCGGCCATGGCGCGCGTTCAAGCATCCACAGTTGGGCGAGGTCGAAGTCGGCGGCATCGATCCCCGCATCGGGTTGTGGAATCCGCCCCCGTCGGAGATGCCGGGAATCTGCACGTCGCAAACGGCGCACTTCCTGCGCACGGCCGCGCTTGCGCCGGCGGTCGTCGTGGAAGCGATCGAAACCACGACACTGTCGT
>JAYTIR010000023.1:0-5765 GCA_043731765.1 Burkholderiales bacterium | reverse complement strand
TGGTGCGAACGGGCGCTGCCATGGGGCTGATCCGCTCCAGCACGGCATAGGGGCGGCGGGCGATGGAACGATGGATCTGCTCCGTCCGTGTCACGCCGGTACCCACCGCGTCCGCGATCAGATCGTTGAGACCCTGCAGGTGGCGAATCGTTGTTTTTTCCATGAGCGAACTCCTGGTCATTAGCCGGCGCAGATTTGCCGGATGCATCGATACACAGACGCATCATGCGCCAAAGCCAGGTGGTGGACGCCCGGAAAAATGACGATGTCGGGTGCTGAATTCTGACCGGCAGCCTCGCTGCCTTTGGCTTCGCCGGCGTCTGGCACCCGGACCAGCGCGTCTCCGAATATCCGCCCCAACGGATGTTCCGGATCCTTGGTCAATGTCCCCACAAGCAGATAGTGACGCGCCGACGCGAGCCACGACAGCGCCCCGTTGTCGGAAAGCGGCCGGCCGAAGCGCAGGTCCTTCACGCCGCGGCTGCGCATGTTCAGGATGTCGCCGATGAGGCGCGTGACGCGATTCGGGATGGCTCGCAGCGTCCCGGTCGTCATGTGCGCAAAGCGTTCGAGGTCCGCGCCGTCGTGTGGAGTTCCGATGTAGATCACCCGCTTGACGTGCTCCAGCCAATTTTTTGTCTCCGGCCGCGCGGGATCGCATGCGCCGCGTATGACGAGGCCGCCCATGCTGTGCCCGATCAGCGTGATTTCCTCGATGGGCAGCGGATAGGCGGCCACCAGGTCCTCCAGCAATTTCGCCAGATGTCCGGCGCTGTCCGCGATCGGCAGTCCCGTGTTGTAGCGGAGGGTGAAAGGTGTGTATCCGGCATCGCGCTGCAATCGCGTTCCGTACGATCCGCCCTCCGAAGCCGTCGCCGTTGCGGGAAACGTCCAGATGCTTTCGTTGCAGCAAAAGCCGTGCACGAGGACGCAGAGTTTACGCGTGAGGGTGGAATTCGCGGCGCGAAGGTTCGCCGCATTCAATTCCAGAGGCCGTCCGTGGTGACGGAACGACATGTCGATGGCAAGTTCGTTGCCGCGCCGTTGCAGGTAGTCGCCGAACATCCCGTTCAGGATGCTCACGCCACGCTCGGGCCATGTTTGCGACGGGTCCATGCCGATTCCCGTGCGTCAGAACTTGCCGTACTTGTTGTACGCGTCGACCGGGTCCATGCCGCCGACCAGCGCACGGCGCATGTCCGTCTCCGTGGATACGACTTCCTCGGTCTTCACGATTACTTCCTCGATGACCTTGCGCGGGATGATGACCACGCCATCGCGGTCGCCAAGCAGAAAATCGCCACTCGCGATGGTGACGGCGCCGATCGTGAGGGGTTCGCCAAAGCGATCCGGAATCCAGCGCTCGACGATGTCGGCAGGCGTGAGGAACGAACAGAAAACGGGGAAGCCCTGTTCGAGCACGAGGTCGGTATCGCGCGATCCGCCATCGACCACGTATCCAAGCACGCCGCGCGCCTGCAAAGTCTGCGCGGACAGCTCTCCCATCAACGCGACCTCGTGGTTGTGTGGCTGGCATACGATCACGTGGCCGGAGGGCGCGCGCGCAAGCAATGTGCACCAGCCGAGCAGCGTTTCGTGGCGCGTCTTGGTGCGGTCGATGTGTCCCGACACCGTCCACACGGGTCCGGCCAATCGCGTTCCGGGTGCGATGGCCTTGATTTCCGATGGAAGCACGATGTTGTCGTGCCCCATCATCCGCAGGACGTCGTGCACCGCGCCGGTGTAGCACGCGAATAGGCGTGCCGTCAGCGCCGAATCGTTCATGTTGCCGGCACGTCAGCCTTCTTCCGCCAGCCGCCGATGATGGCACCCGCGACCACCAGACCCACCAGCACATATCCGGAGTTGATGGCCCACAGAGTGACGCCGCGCATTTCGAACCCATAGTTGAGTGCGATGTTCGCCGCGACGAATCCCAGCGCCACGAAACCGCCGACCTTGGCGCCGCTTGCGGCGGTCGTGTCGCCCAGCCGGTTCAACAGGGAATTGAGCGTGTAGCACATGACAAGGACGGCGACGAATCCGATGACGTAGGGCATCGACGAACCGCCGCTTTCCTTGGTGAGCTGTTCCATGGTCTTGCCGATGCCAACGGCCCACGGATTGGCCAGGACGTTGTACCAGCCCGCGCCGAGCATGAAGAACACGACGGCCGCGACGATCACTGCGAAATGGTTGGTTCCCTTCATTGGTATCTCCTCCTGATGTGAGCGCGTTGGTCGCGCTTCGTGCCGACAGTTTGCATCCTGCCCTTCGCTTGCGCAAGTCTCGGACATGCTCCTAGAGCAGGTCGAGTTGACGCGGACCTGTGGCAACCGGCGGGCGAAAACGCGACGCATCCAGCGGTGCGCGGTCCCGGTTCAGACCCAGGCGCTTGCAGGCCAGCGCAAAGCGCGTCTCGATCAGTTCCGCGAAGGGACCCGTCCCCCGCATCCGTTCGCCGAAACGCGCATCGTAATCGCGGCCGCCGCGCAGTTGCCGCAGGACGCTCATCACATGTTCCGCGCGCAACGGGTAGTGCGCGTCGAGCCAGTCGCGGAAGAGCGGGGCGACTTCCAGTGGCAGTCGCAGCATGATCCATCCCGCGTGGCGAGCGCCGTGCGCCGCCGCCGCTTCGAGGATCGCCTCGAGGTCGCGGTCGTTGAGTTGCGGAATCACGGGCGCCGCCAGCACACCCACCGGCACGCCGGCTTCGGTCAATGCCTTGACGGCCTGCAGGCGGCGAAGTGGCGTCGCCGCGCGAGGTTCGAGCGAACGCGCGAGTTCCTTGTCCAGCGTCGTGATCGAAACGTAGACGCGCGCCATGTTCTTCGCGGCCATGGGCGCGATCAGATCGAGGTCGCGTTCGACCAGCGCTGACTTGGTCACGATGGTGAACGGGTGCTCGTGTTCGGCGAGCACTTCGAGGATCCCGCGCGTGATCTTCCATTCGCGTTCGATCGGCTGATAGGGATCGGTATTGGTGCCGAGCGCGATGGGATCGCAGCGGTAGCCTCGTTTCGCGAGTTCCGCGCGCAACAGAGTCGGCGCGTTTGGCTTGGCGAAGAGCTTGGTCTCGAAATCCAGGCCCGGCGAAAGATCGTGATAGGCGTGCGTCGGTCGCGCATAGCAATAGATGCAGCCGTGCTCGCAACCCTGGTAGGGATTGATCGACTGGGTGAACGGGATGTCGGGCGACGCATTGTGCGCAATGATGGTCCGCGCGGGCTGGATCGTGACCGTCGTCTTGATCGGCGCGGGCTCGTCGTCGGCGTCGGAATCCGCCGACGTATCGGGCCAGCCGTCGTCGTATGCCTCGCGGCCCTCGCGACGGTAGCGATTCTGCGGATTGAAGGTCGCACCGCGACCGCGTTCCGGCGCCTCACCCGGCGCACGCCGCAGCGGATCGGGTGCCGGCGGAAGTTGGTCTTCGCCTGTGGGTTCGCCGCGTTTCATAGCGACCATTTTACGCGTCTGTGCGTGGCGGCATGTCTGGATTGCGCCTAAAATTCACGCCATCGAGAGGATCGCCCATGAGCAAACCCAAGACGCATCGCTTCGACACGCTTTCATTGCACGCAGGCGCCAGGCCGGACCCCGCGACCGGCGCGCGGGCGACGCCGATTTACCAGACCGCGTCATTCGTCTTCCCCGACAGCGACCACGCGGCTGCGCTCTTCAACATGGAGCGCGCGGGCCACGTCTATTCGCGCATTTCCAATCCGACCGTGGCGGTCCTCGAGGAGCGTGTCGCCGCGCTCGAAGGCGGCGTGGGCGCGATCGGTACAGCCAGCGGACAGGCGGCGCTGCACCTGGCGATCTCCACATTGCTGGGCGCCGGATCGCATATCGTCGCGTCGCGGTCACTCTATGGCGGCTCGCACAACCTGCTCGACTACACGTTGCCGCGATTCGGCATCGAGACGACGTTCGTCGATCCGCGCAGCATCGATGCATGGCGCGCGGCGGTCCGGCCGAACACGCGCCTTTTCTTTGGCGAGACGCTGGGCAATCCCGGGCTGGATGTGCTCGACATTCCCAATGTGGCGCAACTCGCGCACGAGCATGGCCTGCCGCTGCTGGTCGATTCGACGTTTACCACGCCCTGGCTCATGCGTCCGTTCGATCACGGCGCCGATCTCGTGTTCCATTCGGCGACCAAGTTCCTGTCGGGGCACGGCGTGGTCATCGGCGGCGTGCTCGTCGATTCGGGCCGCTTCGATTGGGACAACGGAGCGGCACGCGGCAAGTTTCCGACGCTGACGGAGCCGTACCGGGGCTTCCACGACATGGTATTCAGCGAGGAGTCGACGACGGCGGCGTTCTTGTTGCGAGCGCGGCGGGAAGGCGTGCGCGATTTCGGCGCCTGCATGGCACCATTCACGGCATTCCAGATTCTGCAGGGCATCGAGACGCTGCCGTTGCGGATGCAAAGGCATGTGGACAATACCCGCAAGGTGGTCGCGTTCCTTGCCGCGCATCCGTTTGTCTCCGCGGTCGGCTATCCGGAATTGCCCGGCCACCCCGACCACGCACTCGCGAAAGTACTGCTTCCGCGCGGTTGCGGCGCCGTGTTCTCCTTCAATCTGCGCGGCACGCGCGCGCAGGGACGTAAATTCATCGAGTCGCTGAATCTTTTTTCCCACTTGGCCAATGTGGGCGACGCGAAATCGCTCGTCATCCATCCGGCGTCGACCACGCATTTCCGGATGTCCGCTGAAGATCTCGTCAAGGCCGGCATCACCGAGGGCACGATTCGCCTGTCGATCGGCCTCGAGGATCCCGATGACCTGATCGAGGACCTGAGCCGGGCGTTGTATGCGGCAGGGAAAATATAGGTTCGCCAACGACATGCGAATCGACATGCACGGCACCGAGTGCTACGCCTACACCGGCTCCCGCCCACTGGATGCGGGCAAGCCGGCGATTGTATTTGTCCACGGCGCGGCGAACGACCACAGCGTCTGGGCGCTGCAATCGCGATACTTTGCGCACCATGGCTTCAACGTGCTGGCAGTGGACCTCCCGGAGCATGGCCGTTCGGGTGGCGCGGCGCTCACCACGGTCGAGGAGATCGCGGACTGGATCCCGCGAGTGCTCGATGCGACTGGCGTGGCGCAGGCCGCGGTCGTCGGCCATTCGCTCGGATCGCTCGCCACGTTGGCGTGTGCGGAGCGCCACGCCGATCGTGTAACCAAGGTTGCCCTGCTGGGCCCCGCGGTCCCGATGCTCGTGAGCGACGAGCTGCTCGCGGCGGCCCTTGCCGACGACCATGTCGCTTACGAATTGATCGACGGATGGTCGTATTCCGCCGCCAAACAGTTGGGCGGCAATGCGATGCCGGGGATGTGGATGATCGGCAACGCGATGCGCCTCATGGAACGCACACGCCCCGGTGTTCTCCACGCGGACCTGCTGGCCTGCCAATCCTATGCCAACGGATTGACCGCGGCGGCTGCCGTGCGGTGCCCGGTGCTGGCCATTTTGGGCGCCCGCGATCTCATGACGCCGGCCAAGGGTGCGCAGGCACTGCTCGCCGCGCTCGCCGACATACGCACGGTGACGCTGACCGACACCGGCCACGCGATGATGGCCGAGCAGCCCGATGCAGTGCTTGATGCGCTGCGCGCGTTCCTTTAGACAAGATAATTGACCGGCGTCAACGCCGGCGTGCGCGTGTGGCAGAATCGTTGCATGATTCCCGACACGGCCACGATGTCCGTCGTTCGTCATTCCGACCCGATGGCATTCCTTGCCGCAGCTGC
>JAYTIR010000022.1:0-2318 GCA_043731765.1 Burkholderiales bacterium | reverse complement strand
CAGCAATGCCAATCCTTCCCGCACCGCCGTGATGCGCGTGCGCTCGACCGGATCCGCCGACAATTCCGCGCCCCAGGCATTGTGGTTGATCGTCGCGAGGCTGAACGCGAAGTAGACCGCCGCAAGCGCGACACCCAGCCAGACCAGCAGCGCCGCATGGCCCTCGACTTGCGGCGCGAACAGCGCGGCCATGCCGATGGCCAGCAGAGGCACGGCCAGCGCAATCAGCCGCTTGCGCGACCGCGCGCGATCGCTCCACGCGCCGAGCAGGGGATCGAGCACACCATCCGCGAGCCGCAGCACGAGCAACATGCCGCCGAGCGCGGCCAGCGGAACGCCCAGGTGGTCACCATAGAATTTTGGCAGGTGGACGTACAGCGGAAGCGCGGCCATGGCCAGCGGCATGCCGAACAGGCCGTACGCGAACAACGCGGGGTGTCGCAGCATCGCGTTGGCGAAACGCGGCGCCGCAACACTCGCGCTACCGGAGTTCAAGGTTTTTCGCCGAGCAAGTGCTGCCGGAAATCGAGTTCCGAAGATCTCGGATCGAGCCAGATGCCGAAAAAAGCGCGGGCAAATCCCGGGTCCGCGATGTCGCCGATGGGATTGCCGTTGTAGAAATAGCGCACCACGCCGCCGGGAAGATTGACGCCGGTGATGCGGTCGCCCTTGCTCACGTTCGGGAACACGCGCTTCATTTCCTCGCCCCAGCGCGCGCGTTGCTCATTGGTGCCGTACCCCATTTTCCTGATTTCACTGACGCTGCGCTCCGCGATCCTTGCTCCATCGAGCGCGCGGTGATAATGCAGGTCGAGCGCGAACGGCTCATCCTGCCGCCAGCCGCGCCCCGGGCTCCAGAAAAAACCGTCGTAGATCGAGAGGCCGAAGAACGTGAGCTTGCCACCACCTTGCACCTTGAGATTCGGCGCGAGTTCGACCACCTGCGCGGGCAGCGGCGGCGCATCGACGGCGAACGCGGGAACAGGCGCCATCGCCAACGTCAGCGCGCAAAGAAAAGTGAGCGTCAGCGCTGACCGTGCGGCGCGCCACCGTGCCGCGCCGTCAAGTCCGCACGAACGTGTATTGCCCGACATCGGTCGTCCCCGTGTCGAAACCTGCGGCGCAATAGGCGAGGTAGAAACGCCAGCAGCGGATGAACTTCTCCTCGAAACCCTGCGCGCGGATCGCGGGCGTGCTTTGGTCGAACGCCGCGAGCCAGCGCTTCAGCGTCTCGGCGTAATCGCGTCCGAAAGTGTGTACGCGCGCCAGTGTGAGTCCCGCGGCCTGCGCGACGTCGACGAAGCGCGCCGGCGAGGCGAGCATGCCGCCGGGAAAGACGTATTGCTGGATGAAGTCGGATTGCGTGCGGTAACGCTCGAAACGGTCGTCGGCAATGGTGATGGTCTGTATGCACGCACGGCCGCCGGGCCGCAGGGTGTCATGGATGGTGCGGAAATACGCGGGCCAGTAGCGTTCGCCCACCGCCTCGAACATTTCGATCGACGCGATGCCGTCATAGGTTCCGCTCACGTCGCGATAGTCCTGCAGCCGCAGCGACGCACGGTCGGCCAGGCCGGCCCGTGCAAGGCGCTCCTGAGCGAAGGCCGTCTGCGCGTCGGACAGGGATATACCGGTCACGTGATGGCCCGCGCGCGCCGCCGTTTCGGCAAAGCCGCCCCAACCGCAGCCGATTTCGAGGATGCGCGCGTCGCCGGTCAGCGCCAGTTCGCCCAGCAAGCGCGAGTACTTCGCCTGTTGTGCGTGGGCGAGATCCGTATCGAGGCGTCCGTCGAACAACGCCGACGAATAGGTCATCGTCGGGTCGAGCCACAGCCGGTAGAAATCGTTGCCAAGGTCGTAATGCGCAAGGATGTTCTTGCGCGACTGGCGCTTGGTATTCGCGTTGAGAAAATGCTTGAGGCGCAGCAGCGTGCGCGACCACCACCGGCCGTAGAACGCGCGCTCGAGCGCGGACTGGTTCGCCGCGAGGACCGTCAGCAATTGCGTGAGGTCCGGCGTGTCCCAGCGGCCTTCCATGTAACTTTCGGCAAATGCGACGTCGCCGCCTTTCAGCGCTTCTCCGGCAATACCCCAGTCGCGGAAGACCAGCACCGCGGGATTCGACTTGATGCCCTCGGTGGGCGCGCCACCGGGACCGAAGCGAAGCGTCGCGCCCTCCGGCGTCGTGAGTTCGACGCTGCCGACGTCGAGCCGATGCAGGAGCGCGGACAGCAGGCGCCCGGCCGCAGGTATCCGCGGCAACGACGCGTGGAAGGAGGTATCGAGCGTGGTCATGTGTGGGCCCCCACGCTTGCGGC
>JAYTIR010000021.1:0-5198 GCA_043731765.1 Burkholderiales bacterium | reverse complement strand
CGCCCGGTCATCATCCTGTCGAACCTCGGCATGGGCCTCGATTACGTCATGATGGCCTTGGCGCCATCGTTGTGGTGGCTGTTCGCAGGACGGCTGCTTTCGGGCATCACCGCCGCGACGTTGGCTACTGCAGGCGCCTATATCGCGGACGTCACGCCGGCCGACAAGCGAGCCGCGAAATTCGGGATGCTCGGCGCAGCGTTCGGCTTCGGGTTCATCGTGGGTCCCGCGCTCGGCGGCTTCCTGGGCGACATTGACTTGCGACTGCCGTTCTGGGTTGCGGCAGGATTGAGCCTCGCGAACGCGTTGTACGGCTGGTCTGTGCTGCCCGAATCCCTGCCGCGCGAACGCCGCGCGAAGTTCCGCTGGCGGATAGCCAACCCGATAGGTTCGCTCCAATTGCTGCGCGCGCATCCCATGCTGGTCGGTTTGTCCGTCGCGGTTTTTTTGCAACGAATCGCGCACGATTCGCTGCCCGGCGTGTTCGTGCTCTACACGAGCTATCGCTATCAATGGAATACGGCCACCGTCGGACTCGCATTGGCTGCGGTCGGCGTTTCGCAGATGATCGTGTCCGCCGGACTGGTCGGCCCCATCGTGGCGCGTTTCGGCGAACGCCGTGCGTTGATGGCGGGCCTGACTTTCGGCGCGATCGGCTTCGCCGCCTACGGTCTGGCGCCTACCGGCACGCTGTTCTTCGCCGCTCTCCCGCTTCTCGCCCTATGGGGACTGTCCGGTCCCTCGATACAGGGCCTCATGTCGCGGCAGGTCGGCGCGTCCGATCAAGGCAAACTGCAAGGTGCGCTGGCAAGCTTGCAGGGCGTGGCCGGCATGATCGGTCCGCTGCTGTTCACCCAGGTATTCGCGGTCGCGCTTCGCGCCGAAGGCTCGTTGCACGTGCCGGGGGCGCCCTATTTGCTGGCGGCCGTGCTCGTCGCGATGGCGTTGTACGCGGCGATGCGGGCTACTCGCCCGGAGCTATCGAATGCCTGACCGTCGCACCGTATTCTTCCTGTCCGACCGCACTGGCATCACCGCCGAGATGCTCGGCAACAGCTTGCTCACGCAATTCGAGGAAGTTCAATTTCATCGCGTGACGATTCCGTTCGTCGATTCGCTGGACAAGGTGACCGAGGCGATCCGGCAGGTCAACGAAACCGCCGACCGCGAAGGCCAGCGGCCGATCGTGATCAGCTCGGTCGTCGACGAGGCGATGAGCGCGATCATCCGCCGCGATGCGCGCGCCCTGACGCTCGACATGTTCCAGGTCTTCATCCTGCCACTGGAGGCGGAACTGGGCGCCAAGAGTTCGCATGCCGCGGGACGCACGCACGGCATGGCCAACAGCCACGAGTACTTCGCGCGAATGGAAGCGATCAACTTCACGCAGTCGCACGACGACGGCGCGGCGACGCGCGACCTGTCCAAGGCGCAGGTGATCCTGGTCGGTGTTTCGCGCTGCGGCAAGACGCCGACGTCGCTTTATCTCGCGTTGCAGTTCGGCGTGCGCGCGGCGAATTTTCCGCTGACGCCGGACGATTTCGTGGACAAGAAGCTGCCTGCTTCCGTCCGCCCGTTCCATGACAAGTTATTTGGCCTCACCATCCATCCGGAACGGCTGCGCGAAATCCGCGAAGAGCGCCGGCCCGGGAGCAAGTACGCGGCACTCGAAAGTTGCCGCTACGAAGTGCGCGAGGCGGAGGCGATGATGCAGCGCGAGAACATCCCCATGCTCGATACGTCATCGAAATCGATCGAGGAAATTGCGACGACGATATTGCACAAGGCGCAGTTGGCCCGGCATATTTACTAGTGAACGGGACTTCTAGAGCCCATAAAATTTGCGGGCAGTGCCTCCCATGATGGCGGCACGCTCCTGTGGCGTCAGCCCGGCCATCATGGCCACGGTCGCGGCGTACCACCGCTGATACGAGCCGCTCAGATTGACCACCGGCCAATCACTGCCCCACATGAGCCGTTGCGCGCCGAAGCACTCGAGCAGGTAGTCGAAGTACGGACGCAACGTGTCGATGGTCCAATTCGGTCCCGCTTCCGTTACCAGTCCGGAAAGTTTGCAGCGAACCCGCGGATTTGCGGCAGCGGCGCGCATCGATCGCGCCCATGGCTCCCACATGCCGTTGGCGATGTCCGGCTTGGCGCCATGATCGATGACCACCGCGAGGTCCGGATGACGATCGAGCATGGGGAGCAATGCCGGCAATTGCGCAGGCTTCACCAGAGCGTCGAAGCGCAATCCCAGGCGCGGCAAGGCAGCCAAGGCCCGACCCACGTCGGCGCGCAGGATCCACGCCGGATCGGACAAATCCTGCAGCATCGGCCGAATCGATTTCAGCAGCGGATTGCGCGCAAGCCTCGTCAAGGTCGGAATGGCGCGGGCGTCGGCCAGGTCGACCCAGCCGACGACGCCCTTGACGACCCCGCCACTTTCCTCCGCGACCTTGAGCAGGAACTGTGTTTCGGCCACTGTGGGGGCGGCCTGTACCAGCACTGTGGTCGTGACTCCGGCCGCGTCGCGTAGCGGTTCCAGATCGGCAAGTGTGAAGTCGCGGTAGATCGGTGCCAGCTCCGGTGTGAGCCAGTCATAGTCGCCACGCGCGAGCGACCAAACATGGTGGTGGGCGTCGACGAAACCGTTCACGTGAGGCGTCGCTTCGTCAGCTCCGGCAGCGGCGCCGAGGGGTCGATCAGCGAACCTTGGCGCAACGCCTGCCAGAAAGCCGGGGGAATTGGAAACTTGGCCATGGCCACATTATCGTCGAACTCCGAGCACGATCGCGCGCCGGGCAGGACACAGGCTATCGCCGGATGACCGGTCGGGAATTGCAGGGCCGCAGCCTTGAGCGGCACCGCGTACGCAGCACAGACTGTTTCAATGGCCGCGACGCGAGCCATGATCGCTTCGGGCGCCGGCGCGTAGTTGAAATACGGGTGCGCGCCATCGCGCGGGCTTGACCCGCTGGCCAGGATGCCGGAATTGAACGGACCACCGAGCACGATCGCCACTCCACGTCGCATGCATTCCGGCAGCAACGTCGCCAGCGCCGATTGGTCCGCGAGCGTGTAGCGCCCGGCCAGCAGGATGACGTCGAGGTCCGCATGGCGCAGCGTCTCGAGGCAGATTTCGACCTCGTTGACCCCGAGACCATAACCGCCGATCGTTCCCGCCGCCTTCAATGCCGCCAACGCCGGCAGCGCGCCGTCAAGCATGTCCCGGAAGCGTTGCGGATACGCTTTGCCGTGCGTGGCCTCGTCAATGTCGTGGATGAACACGAAGTCGATGCGCGTCAGTCCCATCCGTCGCAGGCTGTCCTCCAGAGAGCGCAGCACGCCCTCGCCCGTGTAGTCGTAATGCTGGACGAAGGGCAGCACGTCGACATAACCGTTTTGGGCGCTGGGCGCATCGCATGAGGGTGTCAGCAGTCGCCCGACTTTGGTGGAAAGCAGGAACGCATCTCTCGGACAATCGCGCAGGGCCGCGCCGAAGCGCTGTTCGGATAGTCCTTGCCCGTAATGGGGAGCGGTGTCGAAGTAGCGGGCGTTCGCGTCGTAGGCATGGCGGATCAGCGCAACGGCATCGTCATCCGAAATGGCTCGGAACAAGTTTCCCAAAGGCGCGCCGCCGAAGCCGGGCGTTGCTCGGGGCACCAAGGAGTGAAAAGCCGGGAGGATCGCCACGAAGGAGCATCAAGTCATCGCCACATCGACAATGGTAGCGCGTTCGTTCAACATCGTCTCGCCACCCGCGCCGGTTGACACTGCGGTGCGTCAATGTATTGTTGACACCCGTAGCCGAGGCAAACGCCCGGCGAAATTCGTACCGCCCAAAACAACAGGAGGAACTGCATGAGCCATTCGACGCGATGGACGCGGCGCCAGGTAATGGGCGCCGCGCTGGCAACTGCTGCAGCCAGTGTCATCCCGGGACGTGCCCGCGCCGCAGCGACGTTGCGCTGGGCCTCCGTCATGCCAACCAACCACCCGATCGTGGCGATGATGGAACGCGTGGCCAAACAGGTGCGCGAGCAAACCGGTGGCGCCGTCGACATCCAGACTTTTCCGGCGGGCCAACTCGGGTCCTCCCGCGACCTCATCGAAGCGGCATCCAGCGGCGCAATCCAGATCGTGGATGAGGGCGCCGCGCAATTCGGCCAGTTCGTGCCACAGTTCTCGATTCTCGAAGCTCCCTACATCTGGCGTGATGCGCCGCAGGTTCGCCGCGTTCTGTCGTCGTCGCTGGTCGACGATATGTATGCGCAGTTGGTCGCGAAACGCGCGATGCGCGTCATCGGGTCGACGTACTACGGCAAGCGCCATGTCACGTCCGGGACCAAGGCGATCAACACCGTTGACGACATGAAAGGCTTCAAGCTGCGCGTTCCCGAAGTCGACACCTTCCGTGCAATGGCCGAGGCCTGGGGCGCACGGCCGACGCCGCTCAACATCAGCGAACTCTACCTCGCGCTGAGCCAGGGCGCGGTGGACGGCCAGGAAAATCCGCTGCCGACGATCCAGAGCAACAAGTTCTTCGAAGTGCAGAAATACCTGATCCTCACCGGCCACATCATCACTCCGCGCCTCATCGTCGTGAACGAGGCCGTGTGGCAGTCGCTTGGCGCGAAGGAGCAGCAGGTGCTGAAATCCGCGATCGAGGCGAATGGCCAGATCCAGGACACCGAAATCCTGGCGCAGGAGAGCAAGCTCGCCGATACCTTCAAGGCCGGCGGCATGACCGTGATCCAGCCGGACGTCGAAAGTTTCCGCAAGCCCGTCCTGGCCACCCTTCCGGCCAAATTCGAGTCGAAGTGGGGCAAAGGACTCTGGGAGCGCATTTCGGCCGCCTGACCGAAGCGCAGGCGGTGGTGCTGTGTCCTGTGGTGCCGCGTCTGCGTGGAGATAGTGATGCTGCACGTACTAGTCCGCGGTTTCGATCGCGCCGCCACGTTCATTGCCTGTGCGTTGGTCGTAGCACTTCTGGGTTGCGTAGCGCTCGGCGTCATCACGCGCGGATTGGGCAACCCGCTGATCTGGACCGACGAGCTGTCCCGCTTCCTGATGGTCTGGCTTGCAGTGATTGGCTGGGTCCTGGCGAGCCGCAAGCGAATCCACGTGCGCATTCGTTACTTCCAGGGCCTCCTTCCCGCGCGTGCGCACGCGACGGTGGAGACGGTCTTCCAGCT
>JAYTIR010000020.1:0-6632 GCA_043731765.1 Burkholderiales bacterium | reverse complement strand
AGGCGAGCCCGTCGTCGTCACAGCGCAGTTTCCCGCCGGCACAATGCAGGGCAACGTCGCGATCTCGGGCAAGCGCGCCGGCTCCCTGTGGCAAGCATTGCTGCCGGTCAACGGCGGCGCGAGGGAAGAGGGCGTCGCCGTGTTGTGGGCACGCGCGAAAATCGACGCGCTCATGGACGCCGGCCGCCAAGGCGCGCCCGAGTCGGACATTCGCAACGCCGTGCTCGATGTGGCACTCACCCACCATCTCGTCAGCAAATACACGAGCCTGGTCGCGGTCGACGTGACACCGACCAAGCCGGCAGGCATCGACGCACTCAAGACCGCGCTGCCCGGCAATGTCCCGGAAGGTCTCACCGGATTCGATCAGCTGCCGCGTACCGCGACGCCCGCGGCGCTGTCGATCGTCATCGGCTTGTTCCTGCTGTTGGCCGCCGCACTCGCGTCGATGCTGCGTCGTCCGCGCCGTCCAAACGCGCTACAGGGAATCTGATCATGGGAACCATCGCTGCCGATCGGGGAGGATCTTTTGGCCGCAATGAGCACGATGTGCGCAACTGGATGCGCGCGTCAGCGCCCGGCATTGCGTTTCGATGCCGCGCGGCCGAGTCTTCCCCCATCGGCAGCGGTGTGCGAGCACGACGCGAACCTGCCACGCGGCCCCGCCGCACGAAGTGGCTTGCGTTGATCGTGCTGTTGGCGGGCGCAGGGCTTGCCTGTTTCGGAAACGGGCTCTACATCTACGCGAAGGCGGAGCTCGCGCAAGTGCTGCTGCATTCCGCCTGGGTCCGCACCCAGACTTCCGGCGCACCCGTCAAACCTTGGCCGTGGGCGGACACGCATCCTGTGGCACGCCTCATCGCGCCCGCGCAGGACGCCGACCTGCTGGTGTTGAGCGGTGCATCGGGCCGCACGCTCGCGTTCGGCCCGGGACATCTCGACGGCTCGGCCATTCCGGGCGACCCGGGCAACAGCGTGATCACCGCGCACCGGGACACGCATTTCCGGTTCCTGCAACGCGTGGCGGCCGGCGATACATTGGTCGTGGAGCGCCAGGACGGCGCGCGCCGCCACTTCCACGTGCGGCGGGCCTATGTTGCCGATTTCCGCGCGCTCAACATTCCACGCGATACCTCCGCGCCGACGCTGACGCTTGTTACATGCTTTCCGTTTGACGCGATCAACCCGGGCGGGCCGTTGCGGTATGTCGTCGTGGCCGAGGCAACGTGACGAAAATCAACTCCCTCCGCCCTTTCCGGGTATGTAGACGGAAGGCACGTTGACCGGCGGCGGAGCGGAGCTGGTGACGGTCGAGCTGCCGCTGGTCGGGTCACGCAGAGGGAGGTGGCTGCCGGTCCGAAAGGACCTCTGTTCGGCGACATCTTCGCTCGTCGTGGCCGGCATGGACGCACAGGAGACAAGCAGTATCGATGCGGCCGCCAGGAAAAAAGTTTTCATTCCGAAGCAATCCTTCCGGGAAATGCGCCGTCGCGCGGGAATTGCGCCGGCAGGAGGCGAATAATACATTGCCGGGCCGCACCCGGCGAGTCCCCCTCTGACCACGCCCGCTACGAAAATTGCAGGCGCAGACCCGGAAGCTCCAATGCCCCGTAGTCACTCGACCATGTGTCGCCGGGCGCGACCGGCCAGGCGTCCGTCACGGTGCCGGTCGTCACGATCTCACCCGCCGCAAGCGCCGCAAACTGCGGCTGACCTGCAACAACCCGGACAAGATGCGCGAGCGCCAGTGCCGGACTGCCCAGAACATTGGCGCCAACGCCGCGATCGACCACCTTTTCCCCGTTGCGCAATGTCAGCTCGAATGTCGTAAGGGCGACCGCAAGCGCGGCGCGATTGGCATTGGTGACCGGCACGGGCGTGCCGACAATCAGCGCGCCGTGCAGTCCGAAGGCAGCGGTGCAATCCGGCGCCTTGAATTTCCACTCTGGAAAGTGGCTTTGCACGATCTCGAAGCCCGCGGCAATCCACTCAACGTCGCCCAGGATTTCCTGCGCATCATCGGTGCCGGAAACGGGTCCGCGCAGCCGGAATACAACCTCGGGCTCGATGCGCGGCTGCACAAAACGGTTCAGTGCCAGAGTTGCCTGACCGTTGCGCGCAAGCTGTACGGTGTGCGTCCACATGTGCGCCCACATCGGCTCGTACACGCCGTAGCGCGGCCAAATGGTGCGGTTGGTGAAGCCGATCTTGCGGCCCGCGGGCACCCAGCCCTGCGCGCGGCGGCGGCGTTCGATTTCGGCAAGGACATCGTATGCGGCGGCAACATCGAAATCCGCGGTCTCCGCAGTGATCGGCGCGATAGTATGGGCAGCGTCGTAAGCAGCGATCAACCGGCCAGCCAGTTCGTCGACCGAAAACATCGTTAACGAATCCAGCCAAACGTCCGCAATAATGCGGTGACTCCCGTCCACAACGCGACCGCGACCACCATGCCGATGACCGCCGCGAACAGGGCGCCCGGCGTTCCGTCCCAGCCAATACTGGTGACGAGTGCCCACGCGGCGAAACCGCCCAAGCCCCCGCAGACGAGGATGCCGACGACATTCCAGACTATGGCCATGCAATTCTCCCGAAAGGGTCTTGTAGTATAAATGCGTTCAGGCGATACATTTCCTGAACTGCATCTCTTATGAACGATTCCTTTAACGCTGCTGGATCGGCCGCCCGCCCCGCCGTGCGTGCACTCAGGTCCTCGCAGATCCGCGAGGTCGCCAACGCCGGACTGGGCGGGACCGGCGTACTGCCCTTCTGGTTCGGCGAACCGGACGAAGTGACGCCGCCATTCATCCGCGATGCTGCGGCGCTTTCGCTTTCGCGCGGCGAGACGTTTTACTCGCAGAATTTCGGTATCCCCGAGTTGCGCGATGCCATCGGCGCGTATGTTTCAAGGCTGCATCGGCCTACGTCCGCCAGCCATATCGCCGTCACCGCATCCGGCATGTCGGCGCTGATGCTGACCGTCGAGGCGCTGGTCGCGCCCGGCGATCGCGTCGTCGTGGTCACGCCGTTGTGGCCGAACCTCGTCGAAATTCCGAAAATCCTGTCCGCGAATGTGGTCTGCGTGCCGCTCGAGTTCACCGTAGCCGGCTGGACGCTCGACGTCGAGCGTCTGCTCGCCGCACTCACGCCCGACACGCGCATGGTGATGATCAACTCGCCCAACAATCCGACCGGATGGACGATCGACCGCGCGGGCCAGCAGACGATCCTCGCGCATTGTCGCGAGCGCGGCATCTGGATCATCGCCGACGACGTGTACGAGCGGCTTGTCTACGGCGGCGAAGCTTGCGCTCCGTCGTTCCTCGATATCGCCGCGCCCGAAGACCGCGTGATCAGCACCAACAGTTTTTCCAAATCGTGGCTCATGACGGGCTGGCGGCTGGGCTGGATCGTCGCGCCGGACGCGCTGATGCCAGACCTGGGCAAGCTGATCGAATACAACACGTCATGTTCACCGGTCTTCGTGCAGCGCGCCGGCGTGGTCGCGATCACGGATGGCGAACCGACGATCGCCCATACGCGGGAGCGCTATTCCGCGGCGCGCGATTTTCTCGTGTCGGCCCTGGCGCGATTGCCGCGGATCGAGGTGGCGCCTCCGGCGGGCGCGATGTACGCGTTCTTTCGCGTCTCGGGCATCACCGACAGCCTGGCATTCTGCAAACGGCTCGTGCACGAGGCGCAGCTGGGCCTGGCTCCCGGCAGCGCGTTCGGGCCCGAAGGCGAGGGCTTTGTGCGCTGGTGCTTCGCGTCGAGCCAGGCGCGGTTGGTCGACGGCGTCGCGCGGCTGGACCGATTCCTGCGCTGACGTTCGTCAGCGATCAGGGAATGCGCGCTCCCACTCCTCGCGGTCGAAGCCGACCATGAGGCCCTGGTCGGTTTCCATCACCGGCCGCCTTATCGCCGTGGGATTTTCGAGCATCATGGTGATCGCCGCCGACGCGTCCTTCACCTCGGCCTGCTTCTCGGGCGGCAATTTTTTCCAGGTCGTCCCGCGGCGGTTGAGCAGCGTCTGCCAGCCGGCCTCCGCACACCATCCAGTGAGCTGCTCGCGCAGCGGCGGCGTCTTCTTGAAATCGACAAAGCGATAGGCGATTCCGTGCTCGGAAAGCCAGGCGCGCGCGGTCTTGATCGTGTCGCAGTTGGTGATGCCGTACATTCGCATCAATGGATTTCCTTCCTTAAAGGGACAGGTAACTGCCTGCCCCGTGGCGCGCGGGAGTAAACAGGCGACAGCCCCGGTTTCGAGCAGGACGCCTGCTGCCAAACGCCAAGTGTACGCGTTTTGGCGCGGCACCCGTCCTGTCCGCTTGCGCAATCAATCCACCGGGACGTATAACTCGAGGCTACACGTCCCCGCCGGGTTTGTTTCCGGAAATTGCGATGCATTCGCGCCTGACACTTGTATCGACGTTTGCCCTTGTCTGCTTCATGGGCGGCGCATCTCCCGCGCAATCCACCGACATCGGCAAGACTCTTCACGTTGCGTTCCCGGTCGCCGAGACCGGGTTCGATCCGCAAGCCGCATACGATATCTACTCGTTCTCCGTCATTGGCGCGATCTTCGATCCGCTGTACGTCTACGACTATTTCGCGCGGCCGGTACGCATGGTGCCCAACACGGCGGCCGCGCTGCCCGAAGTCACGGACGAGGGGCGCACGTACACGATCAGGATCAAACCGGGAATCTTTTTTGCGACGGACCCCGCGTTCAAGGGCAAGCGGCGCGAGTTGACCGCCGAGGACTACGTCTACAGCATCAAGCGCATTTTCGATCCCAAGGTCCGGTCGTACTGGGTCTACGTGTTCGAGAACAACCTGATTGGTCTCGATGAGGCGCTTCCCGCGGCTCGAAAGAGCGGCGTCCTGGACTACGACGCGAAGATCGATGGGCTGCAGGCGATCGACCGGTACACGCTGCGGATCCGGTTCAAGCGGCCGAATTACGGGTTCGAATGGTGGCTCACGAACAGCCCGCTGGCCGCCGTGGCGCGCGAAGTCGTGGATGCATACAAAGACAGCTCCAACCGCGTGATGGAAAATCCGGTAGGAACCGGGGCATACCGCCTGAAGGAATGGACGCGCGGGCAGCACATCCTCCTCGAAGCCAATCCCGACTACCGCGACGATGCTTTTCCTGCGCCAGGTCCGGGCAGCACCGCTGCCGACGTGGCGACAGCGAAAGGTCTCGTTGGCCGCAAGCTTCCCCTGGTCGGCAACGTGGACATCAGCATCATCGAGGAGGCGCAGCCACGGCTCCTTTCCTTTGATTCCGGCAAGCTCGATTACGTTCAGGTGCCGCAGTCGCTGGCAGCCAATGTGCTCCGCGGCGCGGCGCTGAAGCCCGAATTTGCGAAACGTGGCGTTGTCCTGCATCGGGAAATCACGCCGTCGATTTCGTTTTTCTTTTTCAATCTCGACCACCCATTGGCAGGAGGATATACGCCGGAGAAAATCGCCTTGCGGCGCGCGATCAGCATGGGCTACGACCGCCAGTCTCGCATCGCACAGTTGCTGGACGGCCAGGCCATTCCCGCCAACCAGCCGGTAGCTCCACCGCTGTACGGCCACGATCCGAAATACGTTGCGCCCTACGGCTACGATCCGCGCGCGGCGCGCGCCTTGCTTGACAAATTCGGGTACAAGGACCGCGACGGTGATGGCTTCCGCGAACTGCCCGACGGGAAGCCGCTGACCCTGGTTCTTGCGTCGACGACGGACGCTGCCGCTCGGACCAGTGACGAATTGTGGAAGCGGAACATGGACGCGCTGGGCATCAGGATCACATTCCTCAAGAACAAGTGGCCGGAACTGAACAAGATGTCCGAGGCAGGCCAGCTGATGATGTGGGGATTGGGCTGGACGAGCAGCATCCCGGAGGGCATCGACAATTACACTTATTTCGTCAGCACGAATATCGGCACGTCGAACGACGCGCGGATGCGTTTGCCCGCCTTCGACGCGCTGTACGAGAAATCGCGCAACCTGCCCGACGGACCGCAACGAACGGCGGTTTTCGACCAGATGAACGATCTGATCTTCAACTACGCGCCGTGGATCCTGACCGACTACCCGTTCAGGAACATGCTGGTGCAGCCTTGGGTCAAGGGCTACAAGCTGAATATTTTCGTGGAGCAGCAGTGGCGGTATCTGGACGTCGGGCCGCGCCCATAGTCGCTCAAGTCGGCAACGGCCGCGCCACGCCTCCGGAAAAATCCCACGCCCGACCGGGTGCGGCCGCCAGCAAGGACTTCGTGTAATCGTTCTGCGGATTGGCGAACACTTCCTTCACCGTACCGTACTCGACGACGCGTCCCCGGGACATCACCGCCACGCGATCACACACCTGCGCGGCGACACGCAAGTCGTGGGTGATGAAGAGCATCGCCAGATTCAGCCGCTGCCGGATTTCGTCGAGCAAGGCCAGCACCTGCGCCTGCACGGACACATCGAGCGCGGACACGGCCTCGTCGGCGATCAGCAGGTCCGGTTCCATCGCCAGCGAGCGGGCGATACAGATGCGCTGCCGCTGTCCGCCCGAAAACTGGTGCGGAAACCGGTCCAGCGACTTGGGCTCCAGCCGGACCAGCTCCATCAACTTGCGCGCCCGATCC
>JAYTIR010000019.1:0-1527 GCA_043731765.1 Burkholderiales bacterium | reverse complement strand
GGATGCATTGCAAACGATCGGTGGCATCCCGTTCTAGTGGTCTGTTTACGTAACACTTTCGCGAACGCGGGGGCATTCCCTTGTCATACCGTTCCGGCGCGCATACAACTGATGCGTCATCGCGCTTGACCGCCCGTCGGTTGTCTGTGCGGTACAAACTGTTCATGGTTATATTTTTGGCACTTGGAGTGCAATCGGGTTCGGCCAAACACCTCTCAAAACAATAAAGACTGCTGCAGGAGTGCATTCCATGGGCATTCGCGCACCAAACGACGGCCGCTTGCGCGACGCGTTCGTGTTACCCGTCTATCTGGCGCGTCCTCTGGTGGCAGCCGCACGCGCGCCCTACCCGGCGAAAGTCATCCGGCCGCTCCTCGAGCGCTACGGATTCGATGGATTGAGTTACATCGTTGCGCGCAACGATGGCAGCACGATGACCGGCGAAATCGCGTGGTCGACCCACCTGCTTCCCTGGTCCGCGCTCTATCGGAGCAACGCCTACGCGTCCGTTGATCCTCGGCTGACCAATACGCGCCACCGCGTAACGCCTTACCTTTGGGATACGGCGGATTCAGTCGTCGATGGGCATGCCGGGCATTTTGTCCGGGACGCCGCGCGCTTTGGCATCCGCAGCGGCGTCGTCATTTCGCTGCACGACGGGGTGTCGGGACATGTCGCGCTCTCGTTTGATTCAGCGTTGAGTCCGGTCACCGAGTTGCGGCGCCAGGCCGTAATCGCGTCCCTGGGAGATTTGATGCTGATTGCCATGGCGCTGCACGAAGGCGTCCTTTCGTGGCGTGTGGCGAAGGCGGCCGCTCGCAGGCACCGGGGTCCGCGCCTCACGCAGCGCGAATGCGATTGCCTCAAGTTCGCCGCGCGCGGAATGACCAGTGCCGACATCGGCAACAAGCTGTCGGTGACCGAACGCACGGTCAACTTTCACTTTGGAAGATTGCGTCGGAAGTTGGGCGCGCTCAACCGGCCCGAGGCGATCGCCAAGGGCGTCACCATGGGCTTTGTGACGCTGGATTGAGTGTAGGACCCCCACGCTTGCGACTTTCGCCGCTGCGCTGCCCCCGGAGGGGGAGCTATTCGCGCCTTGGGACGGCCCGGCGGCTCTCAACCGCGATCACGCGTGCCGCGCCAGCCAGTCCCGCAACTCCGGAACGGAATGCACGGTAGCGAGCGGTTCACGTTGGGCGAGGACTTCAGGCGGGTGAGCGCCGTACGCTACGGCAAGACTCTCTGCGCCGGCATTCTGCGCCAGGTCGAGATCGTGCGTCGTATCGCCGATCATCAATGTCTCGGGCGGCCCCACTTCCAGCCGGTCCATCAGGTACAGCAACATGTCCGGGTGCGGCTTCGGGAGTCCTTCGTCGGCGCAACGCGTTGCATGGAACACGCCTGATATTCCCATTCTTGCCATCGCGCGAGCGAGACCCGTGCGCGTCTTGCCCGTCGCGACCGCGAGCAGGTAGCCGGCCGCATCGAGATCCGCAAGCAGTTCGCGCGCTCCAACAAACAGCG
>JAYTIR010000018.1:0-17529 GCA_043731765.1 Burkholderiales bacterium | reverse complement strand
ACAACCTTGCCCACCAGCGAGCCCTGGGCAAGCACGCTGTCCAGCGCTTCGCCGAGATACGCTTGCGCGTCATAGGCAGGAATGACAACGTCGACGCGCGTCACGCAAGTTCCCCGGTCGCCCGCCGCCGCTTGAGCGAGGCATGGAGGATCTGCGCCATTGCATTCCCTTGCGCCGGCGTCCCGCGCAGCGTTCCACTCAGATTGCGGTCGTGGATGCGCCGGCGCACGAGCACTTCATTCAGGTGAACAAAACGCGTGCCGGCATCGAGCGCGCGCACCAGCCAGTCGGTGTCGTCGACGGGGACTTTGGAGGGGTCGAAAGGGCCGACAGCCTCGAGCGTCGAGCGGCGCACCATCAGCGCGCAAGTGCCGAAGCCATGCTGTGGAACATCGAGCATCCGCGGGTCGAGCCAGTCCGGTGGCACGACCAATCCCGGCGTCAGGAAATTCTCGGTCGCGCACACGACGAAGCCAAGCCCCGGATCGCCGGCGAGACACGCGGCGCCTCGAGCAAGGCGGTGCGGAAGCCAGACATCATCCTGATCAAGAAAGGCGATGGCGTCGTGCGCGGCAAGTGCTGCGCCGCGATTGCGCGCCTCGGCGCAGCCGGCATTGGCCTGGCTCACGACGCGGATCGCAGGACAAGCGGCAAGCAGCGTTGCGCTGCTGTCGGTCGAACCATCGTCGACCGCGATGACTTCGGCGGCCGGCAGCGTTTGCTGCCGCAGGCTATCGAGCGCCTCGGCCAGAAAGCGCTCACCGTTGAAGACCGGGATGACGACGCTGACGTTCATCGTGCAGCGCGCACATCGAGCGGCGGGGACTTCGCCAGCAATCCACGCAACGCGGTCGCGACATCGTCCGGATCATCGGCCAATTCCGCGCGCCAGCAGGGCAATTCACGGCACAGATCGGCCATTCGCCGAAACGCTGCGCCACCGGCGAGCGGAAACAGCAGCACCGAGCTTGGCGCCAGCGCACGCAGCATCTCGGCCGGGGAAATGGGCACGAGCCGGGTCGTCGCGCAGTGCAGGACTGCCGGCAGCACCACGGCCCGCAGCGCCAGCGCATGCCCGACGCGGTCGGGCGCGACATCGTGGACGAACAGCATCGGTTTCTCGTCATCGCGAGCGAGGTTGCGAAAGTGGCGATGATGATGAGCGTGGCGGGGAAGACTCGACCGCAGGACCTTCGCTGTCGCGTACGCGAGATGCGCATTGGGCGGATGTTCCGCGTCGATCAGCACATAATCGTCGCTGGCGAACGAGAAACCGGCGTCGACGCAGGCCAGCGCGGTGGAAGACTTGCCGCTGCCGCTCGGGCCGGCAATCAGCACGCCCTCGCCGCCCACACCCACCGCGGCGCTGTGCAGCAGCGCGCCACCGCGCTCCGCGATCCACCACTGCAGGACGTGCTTGAACGGCGCAGCGCGCTCGTAGTAGGGCGTGGTCGCGACGTCGCGCAGCCACCAATGTCCGCGTCCGCTCACCGCGTCGAACAGCGAAAGCACGCCGGCATTCGGCTGATAGAACGCACGCAGCGAGGCCCCCGAGTAGCCGCCGAGTCCCGCCTCCGGCACGTCCTCGCGTCGGAGCACGGGCGAGGCCGGCAATTCGATGCCGTCGCCGCGCCCGTCCCAAATGAACAGCGACAGCTCGGCTGGCGCCACATCGTCGGGGCGGGCCAGCGGCTCGATTGCGTGCAACATGCTTTGCGCGGCGCCGGCTGCGCCGACATGCAGGGCGACCGGCACCCCGGCAATCCGGTAGCGGCGGGTAATCGCTGGCCGCTCTTCCGCTACACGCTCCAGCACCGCGACGAGGTCGCGCAATACGCCGCGGGCCAGCGCTGGATCGATCACTGCGCGCTCACCGGACTATTGCTGCGGCGTGCGGGGCGGTTCGGGTGATTGCGGCCATCCGAACTCGCCGACTTCGTGCACCGGATCGACCACCAGCAGCGCTCGCATATCGTCGTAGCGTTCCATGGCAAATCCGACGTAAGTCACCGTGCGAAGCGGCGGCGCCACGGCGGCGGGCTCGGCGCCGCGGTCCGCGGTTCGAATTATGGATTCGGCAACCAGGCGATCCACGAACACCGCGAAATCCCCTGCGACTCTCTCCGGACCGACGTCGCAAGCCTCCGCCACGCTGTCGACAATCGCCTGCACGGGCACGCCGGCAACCGTCAGCGGCCATGCCGCGGCCGCGGTACCGGCCAGGTTGTAGTACGTGCCGCTCACCAGGTTGATGATCATGACCTCGCCATCGATGGCCTCGCCGATGACGGTCGGGGAATTGAGTTCGAAACGCCGGGCATCCACTGCGAATTGTTCTCCGTTGATCGTCGTATTGTATCGCGCCACCGGGCGTTGTCAGGCGCGCGCCGTCCATCTCCTGCGAACGGTTGCGCCATGACAGAAATCCGCCGATGCACCAGAATGATCGGAATTCTCCAGAAGCACCTAAACTCCAATTCTTTTCCGCCTTTGGGAGACGACCATGGCTACGCCCGGTCTTTCGCTTTGGGACAACCCCCTCGGAACCGATGGCTTCGAGTTCATCGAATATGCCGCGCCAGACCCCGCCGCGCTCGGCCGCCTGTTCGGGCAGATGGGATTCACCGCGATTGCGCGGCACCGCTCGAAGAACGTTCTGCTGTATCGGCAGGGGGACATCAATTTCATCGTCAACGCCGAGCCCGATTCGTTTGCGCAATCGTTCGCGCGCGTGCATGGCCCGTCGATCTGCGCCATCGCGTTCCGGGTAGGCGACGCCGCCGCGGCGTACCACAAGGCGGTCGATCAGGGCGCATGGGGAGTTCCGAATCGTCCTGGGCCGATGGAACTCAACATTCCCGCCATCAAGGGCATCGGCGACTCGCTGATTTATCTCGTCGACCGCTACCCGGGCTCTCCCGCGAACGCGGGGAGCAACGTGTCGATCTACGACATCGACTTTATCCCGCTGCCCGGGGCGGATCAGCATCCGTCTGGCGCGGGCCTTACCTACATCGACCACCTGACGCATAACGTGCACCGCGGCCGCATGGGCGAGTGGGCCGATTTTTATGGACGCATCTTCAATTTCCGCGAAATCCGCTATTTCGACATTGAAGGCAAGCTCACGGGACTGAAGTCGAAGGCAATGACCAGTCCGTGCGGCAAGATCCGCATCCCGATCAATGAAAGTGCGGACGACAAGAGCCAGATCCAGGAGTATCTCGTCGCGTACCATGGCGAGGGCATCCAGCACGTTGCACTGGGCACCGGGGACATCTTTGCGGCGGTGGAAAGGCTGCGCACGCTGTCGGTCGTGTTTCAGGACACGCCCGGAACGTATTACGACATGCTCGAGACCCGCCTTCCCGGCCATCAGGAGGATACCGAGCGGCTGCGCAAGAACCACATCCTTCTCGACGGGGCACCAGCCGAAAACGAGATGCTGCTGCAGATTTTCACGGAGACGGTCATCGGACCAATCTTTTTCGAGATCATCCAGCGCAAGGGCAACGAGGGCTTCGGCGAAGGCAACTTCCAGGCGTTGTTCGAGTCCATCGAGCAGGACCAGATCCGGCGGGGCGTGTTGAGGGAGTAACCAAGGTCCGCCGACCTTGCAATCGATCCCGGCTGGCCGCACATCTTGGGTTCCCGGCCCAAAAATGGTGCGTTGGGGCGTCGCCCGTGTTACATTGGGCGGTGCAACATCTATGGCATAGGTAAGTGCTTACTTCTCTTGGATTCGTGCTCCTGCGCCAACTTGCGGACGGCGCTTTCCATTCCGGCGAGGACCTCGCCGCAACGGTGGGGCTGACTCGCGCGCGCGTTTCACAGCTGCTCAAGGAAGCCGAAACCGCAGGATTGGCGCTGGAGCGGATCCGCGGTCGCGGCTACCGCCTGCTCGCCCCGCCGGATTTCCTCGCGGCCGATCTGATCCGCGCGGCGTTGAGCGACTACGTTCGCAAGAATCCCGCAATCCCGCTTCTCGCCATCGAAGTCGTGGATGAGATCGCCTCGACGTCCACCGAACTCCTGCGCCGTGCGCAGCGCAAGGACATCCACGCCTCCGTGCTGGCGGCGGAGTGGCAGACCGCGGGCAGGGGCCGCCGCGGCCGGAAATGGACCGCGGTTGCCGGTGGCAGCCTCACGTTCTCCCTGGGCTGGCGTTTCGAGCAGGGAGCCGGTTACCTTGCCGGATTGTCGCTGGCCGTGGGCGTGGCGGTCATCCGCGCACTCGAGGCCGAAGGTTTGCCCGGCGTCGAACTCAAGTGGCCGAACGATCTCATCCACCGGCATCTCAAGGTCGGCGGAATTCTGGTCGAATTGAACGGCGATGCGCTCGGTCCGTCGACCGTGGTCGTCGGCGTCGGCCTCAATGTGCGCATGCCCGCTGCCGCGAAGCGCGATATCGAACAGCCGGTCAGCGATTTGACTGCGGTCGCCGGCCGCGGGGCCGCTCCTATCGATCGCAATCGCCTGCTCGCGCGCCTCGTGGCGGAGCTGGCCTCGGCTTTTGCCGCCTATGCGGACTCGGGCTTTCCGCCGTTTGCGGTGGAATGGCAACGCCGTCACGCGTATCAGGGCAAGCCGGTCAGGTTGCTGTTGCCGGACGGCGGCAGCGTCAACGGCACGGTCGCCGGCGTCGACAGCACCGGCGCGCTGGTGTTGGCCGACGGCCCGCGCCGCGCACGCTTCCTCTCCGGCGAAATCTCGCTTCGTCGCACCTAGGAGCCCACTGGACGCGCGGCACCTTACCGGGCCGCGGCAGGTCGTGGATAATTGCGGACTGGGGAACGGGCGTGTGCCCGCCGTGGAGTCGTAGTCGACTTGCGCGGTGCGAAAAGTCTCCCCATCGACATCGAAACTCATCCGCGACCTCACCATGCGCATCGTCGTCCTCCTGTTGCTGGTCGCCAACTTCACCTTGCTCGGATATACGTTGCTCGACAGCGGCGGCGGCGAAGGCGTGCGGCTGCAACAGCAGGTGCAGCCGGAGAAAATCAAGCTGCTGACGCCGCAGGAAGTCGCGGCGCTTGGCCCCGCCAAGGTCGCCGCGCTGGCCGATGTCTGCGTCGAGTTCGGCCCGTTTTCCGATGTCGAGCGGGCCAAGGTGATGGCGGAACTCGAACCGCTGGCGCTGGGCCGGCTGCTGACGCAACGGCGCGTCGAACTCGACAATGCGTACATGGTAAGCATCTCACCCTTTCCGACCCGGAACTCCGCCGACACTCGCGTCGGCGAATTGCGGCGACAGGGTGTCAAGGAACCGACCGTGGTCGACGCCGGACGGGGACAGTTCGCCGTTTCGTTCGGGGCGTTTCGCACGGAAAAGGCGGCGCTGACCTACGCGGATGAACTCACGAAGCTCGGCGTCAAGCTGATCCGGGTGCAACCGCAGCAGCAAACGCTGGCGCAGACTATCCTCGTCGTTCGCGATCCGCAGCAGCCCGTGGTCGCCCGGCTGAAAGATCTGCAGACACAATACGCAGGCACCGACATCAAGGTGGGCACCTGCGTTTCGACAGGCTGAAGACGCGCATGCCTCTGCCAATCCGCGCAGCGGCGACCACGATCGATCATGCGCAGGCGCGCGCGTTGTACGCGACGCAAGGGTTCAGCGAATGCGCGCCTTATTATCACAACCCGATCCCGGGGACTGTGTATATGGCGCTTTGGCTTCAGCGGCCAGGGGACAACTAGGCCCGCGCCGCCACCGAGAACGCATTTTCGTCGCCTTCGTCCCGCGACGAAGCGCCGGTGGTCACGTCGCGAAAGCCCGAGTCATTGAGGATCGCGGCGATTTCATCCGGCGAATACCAGGTCAGCGTGAGCGTTTCGTGCTCCTCGGCGAGCCTTGTTGCGCCGCGCCGGTGCGCGTAACGATTTTCGGAGCGCGAGATGCGCGCATCGGCCCAAACCGTCGATTCCGAGCGCAGCGCAATCTGCGTGCCGTCGGCGAGCCTGACCGTTCGCACTTCGACCAGCGGCGCACCGAGGCGCTGCGCCGATTCCGGGGGGATGAACATGTCCATCAGCAACAGCCCGGGATCGACCAGGTGCGCGCGAATTCGTTGCAGTGCGGACAAGGCGGCGGCGGGATCGGTGATGAACTGGAACGAGCCGGCCGCGATGAACGCGGCAGGGTACCGAAACGGCAGGTTGAGTTGCGTGAGGTCCTGACGGAAGAGCGGTGCGGTGATGTCGCACCCAGCGAGGCGTGCCTCGCAACTCGCCAGCATCGAGGCGGATTGGTCGACGCCGTGGATCTTTCTGCCTGCCGCGGCGAGCGGCACCAGCAGGCGGCCGGAACCGCACATCAACTCCAGCACCGGACCGGCGTCCTGCGGCAGGCGCTGCGCATACCACGCGATCTCGGCATCCGGCGCGGCCGGCTTGTCGGCATCGTAGAACAGCGTGCACAGAGGGCCGTAGGAATGCAAGGGCGGCGGCTCGACGTCGAAACCGCACAGCATACGCCGGTGAAACGCTCAGGAAACCGTAAGCAAGCAGCGGGCGCTACAACTGCTCCCAGGGCAGGCCATCGTTGCGCCAGCCGGAGATTTTCCCGCGATGTCGTTTCTCGTCCAGCGGTCCCTCGAAGCCATCGGCCACGTTGTAGACCTCGGCGAAGCCGGCCTTCTCCAGCGCAAGTCCTGCATCCAGCGAGCGGTGGCCGCTTCTGCAGATCAGCACGACCGCACGATGCATGCTGGCGACCTTCTTCACCTGCCCGATGAAATGCGGATTGATGTCCCAATCCGGACCGTCGTTCCAGGCAACGTGTTGCGCGCCCACCGGATGGCCGACGAAGAAATATTCCATTTCGCTGCGGCAGTCGACGAAGACCGCCTGCGGATTGGAATTGAGGAAGGCGAGGGCCTCCTTCGGCTTCAGGTGCTTCATGGTGAAAAGCCTAACACGGAGACGTTCATCAGGTTATTCCAAGGCGTTCGCGAGATATAACGCGGCCCACCGGCGTTTGGCACGCAAAGTGTTAAAATTCAACACTTTGCCGACGCCCCCGGCTACAGAAAAATAACCGATGCAACCCGATCGCACCGCAGAGCTCTCCCGCCACCTGCTGGCGCGCATCCTCATCATGGATGGCGCGATGGGCACGATGATCCAGCAGCACAAGCTGTCCGAAGCGGACTTTCGCGGTGCGAACGCGTGTGGACTGCACGACCATGCGCGCGAACTTCGTGGCAACAACGATCTGCTCGTGTTGACCCAACCGGACGTGATCCGCGAAATCCACAACGCTTACCTGGAAGCCGGCGCGGACATGGTCGAGACCAACACGTTCAGCGCGACGTCGATTGCCCAGGCCGACTACGGGCTGCAGGCACGCGCGAAGGAAATCAATCTTGCAGCTGCGCGAATCGCGCGCGAGTGTTGCGACGCCTGGACTGCGCGCACGCCCGACCAGCCCCGCTTCGTGGCGGGCGCATTGGGGCCCACCAATCGTACCGCTTCGATTTCGCCGGATGTGAACGACCCGGGTGCCCGTAACGTGACCTTCGATGCGCTTGTTGCGGCGTATACGGAAGCGGTCGAAGGTCTCGCGGACGGCGGAGCGGACCTGATCCTGGTTGAGACGGTGTTCGACACGCTCAATGCCAAGGCCGCGTTGTTCGCCGTTGAATCGTACTTTGACCGCGTGGGCCGCCGGCTGCCGGTCATCGTCTCCGGCACGATCACCGATGCCTCGGGACGCACGCTTTCCGGCCAGACGCCGGAAGCGTTCTGGAATGCCGTGCGCCACGTGCGGCCGTTGGCGGTGGGCCTGAATTGTGCCCTCGGCGCGGCACTGATGCGGCCGTACATCGAGGAGATTGCGCGCGTCGCGGACACCTTCGTCTCGTGCTACCCGAATGCCGGCCTGCCCAATCCGATGTCCGACACCGGCTACGATGAAACCCCGGCGCAAACGGCGCGGTTGATCGAGGACTTCGCGCGAAGCGGCTTTGTGAACGTCGTCGGCGGCTGTTGCGGCACGACACCGGCGCACATCCGTGCGATCGCGCAAGCCGTGCAGTCACTGCCGCCGCGGCATGTGCCGGCGGACGAGCTGAACGAGGCGGCTGCCTGAAGTCGGAAACGCCATTCCGCCCCGGGGTTTCGGAAATGCCCGTGACCATCGCATTGGCCCGTTGACCATGTCCAGCGTCATGCGCCTGTCCGGCCTCGAGCCCCTGTTGATCGGCGATGGATCTCTTTTCGTCAACGTTGGCGAGCGCGCCAACGTCACCGGCTCGCGGGCGTTCGCAAAACTCATCCTGGCGGGCGACTACACCGGCGCAGTGGAAGTCGCGCGCGCGCAGGTCGTGAGCGGCGCGCAGATCATCGACGTCAACATGGACGAGGCGATGCTCGACTCGAAAGCGGCGATGGTGAAATACCTGAACCTCATCGCGGCCGAGCCCGACATTGCGCGCGTGCCGGTGATGATCGACTCCTCGAAGTGGGAGGTGATCGAGGCGGGCCTGAAATGCGTTCAGGGCAAGGGAATCGTCAACTCGATTTCGATGAAGGAGGGCGAGACCGAGTTCGTGCGCCAGGCGAAGCTGGTGCGCCGCTACGGCGCGGCGGTCGTCGTCATGGCGTTCGACGAGAAGGGGCAGGCGGATACCTGGGAGCGGAAAACGCAGATCTGCCGCCGCTGTTACGACCTGCTGGTGGACAGGGTCGGCTTCCCGCCCGAGGACCTCATCTTCGATCCGAATGTGTTCGCGATCGCCACCGGCATCGACGAGCACAACAACTACGCCGTCGATTTCATCAACGCGACGCGATGGATCAAGGAACACCTGCCGCACGCAAAAGTGTCGGGCGGCATTTCGAACGTGAGCTTCAGCTTCCGCGGCAACGACGCCGTGCGCGAGGCCATCCACACGGTGTTCCTGTATCACGCCATCCGCGCCGGTTTGTCGATGGGCATCGTCAACGCGGGTCAGCTCGGCGTGTACGACCAGATCGAGCCGCGCTTGCGCGAACTGGTCGAGGACGTGGTGTTGAATCGTCGCGTGACGGGCGATGGGACCCCGACGGAGCGCCTCGTGGCCTTCGCCGAGACGGTGCAGGCGCAAGGCAAGGTGGCTACCTCCGACCTCACGTGGCGCGAATGCAGCGTCGAGGACCGCCTGTCGCACGCGCTGGTCAAGGGCATCACCTCGCACATCATCGAGGATACGGAAGAGGCACGGCTGAAATACGCGCGGCCCATCCAGGTCATCGAGGGGCCGCTGATGGCGGGGATGAACGTGGTCGGCGATCTCTTCGGGGCCGGCAAGATGTTCCTGCCGCAAGTCGTGAAATCGGCGCGCGTGATGAAACAGGCCGTGGGCCACCTCGTGCCGTTCATCGAGGAGGAGAAGGCACGCTCGGGCGACGCGGGAAAGCCCAGGGGCACGATCGTCATGGCGACGGTGAAGGGCGACGTCCACGACATCGGGAAGAACATCGTCGGCGTCGTGCTCCAGTGCAACAATTTCGATGTCATCGACCTGGGCGTGATGGTGCCGGCGCAGAAGATACTCGCTGCTGCGCGCGAGCACGACGCCGACATCATCGGGCTGTCGGGCCTCATCACGCCCTCGCTCGAGGAGATGGCGCACGTCGCGCACGAAATGCAGCGCCTCGGGATGCACCAGCCGCTGCTGATCGGCGGCGCGACCACCTCGCGCGTGCATACCGCAGTGAAAATCGCGCCGAATTACGCGGGCGTCACGGTCTACGTTCCGGACGCTTCGCGCGCCGTCGGCGTCGCGAGCAACCTGCTCTCGGAGGACCTGCGCGCCGCCTTTGTGGCGGACGTTGCCGCGGATTATGAAAGGACCCGCGTTGCGCACGCCGGCAAAAAAGGCCCGAAACTGGTCACGCTTGCGGCAGCGCGCGCCAACGCATTCGCAACGGATTGGAATGGATACGCGGCGCCGGTGCCCACATTCATCGGCCGCCGCGAGTTCCGCAATGTCGATCTGGCGGAGATCGCGAAATTCATCGACTGGGGCCCGTTTTTCCAGGCGTGGGAGCTGTCGGGGCCGTTCCCGGCGATTCTCGACGACGCGATTGTCGGCGAAGCCGCGCGCAACGTGCATGCGGAAGGACAGGCGATGCTGAAGCAGATCATCGACGGCCGCTGGCTCAACGCAAACGGGGTGGTCGCGCTGCTGCCGGCAAACGCCGTCGGCGACGACATCGTGTGCTATGCGGACGAGGAGCGCGCGCAAGTTGCGCTGACGTGGCGCAACTTGCGCCAGCAGAACGAGCGGCCTCAAGCCAAGGCGAATTTCTGCCTGTCTGATTTTGTCGCGCCGATTGCGACGGGGGCAAAGGACTATCTGGGGATATTTGCCGTCACGACGGGATTGAACATCGAGAGGAAGCTCGCGGAGTTCGAGGCTCGCAAGGACGACTACAACGCCATCATGCTGAAGGCGTTGGCTGACCGGCTTGCCGAAGGCTTCGCGGAATGGCTGCACGCGAAGGTCCGCCGCGAATTATGGGGTTATGCCAGGGACGAGGCCCTCGACAACACCGCGCTGATCCGCGAGGAATATCGCGGCATCCGACCCGCGCCAGGTTACCCGGCTTGCCCCGACCACGCGGTGAAGGCGCCACTGTTCGACGTCCTGCGGGCGCCGGCGATCGGAATGTCGCTGACGGAGAACTACGCGATGCTGCCTACTGCTGCGGTTTCCGGTTTCTATTTTTCACATCCGGATTCGCGGTACTTCGCGGTCGGCAGGATCGCGGAGGACCAGCTCGAGGATTTCGCGCGGCGGGCGGAAATCTCGTTCGACGATGCCCGCCGGAGACTGGCACCCAACCTCGGTTGATCGTCTACTTTGCGCCGAGCAGCTTCGCCGCCTTTGCCACCGCCTTTGGCTTGACCCAGAAGATCGCGCCGAATCGCCCCTTGCCGCTGGTGACCGCGTCGCACGCGATGACGTTGACCTTGGCGGCGGCAAGTGTGTCCAGCGTCTTCAACATCGCGCCAACCCGATCGTCGCCCTGAAACAGGAAGCCGGTCTTCTTCACGGAAAGCTTGACGCCGAGGCTCTTTGCCACGCGCTTGAGCCGCGCGGAATTCGCCGGAACCAGGTCGAGCTGCGCCTTCCGTCCACTGGGGAAACAGGAAAAGGCGAGCAGGTCGACGCCCTTCGCCGCCAGGGCGCCCATGATCTTCGCGCCTTGACCAGGCGTGTTCGGAAGCATCGTGTAGAAGTAATCAACCTTGCGCAGTTTGTTCTTCATGGTGAACTTCTCCTGTCAACGCGGATCGGCTGCGACGGGCCGCCCGGACCGCACACCTTCAAATCCGCAGATTGAAATTATCCGCCCGTTCGGCTGCTCGTGCACAATGTCGGTACGGCAATTCCATTCCGCATGGTTCCAGGAGGAACAGGACATGACCCCATCGTGCTTCGCGCGCCTCACCGCCGGCGTCGCGGCTTTGGCGTTCGCCATGGCAGCGCAAGCGGCGTACCCGGACAAACCGGTCCAGTACATCATTCCGTTCGCGCCCGGCGGCGAGTCGGACATCGCGGCGCGCCTGCAGCAGCAGGTATTCAGGGCCAAATTCAACCAGGACCTGATCGTCTCGAACAAGCCTGGCGCGGGCGGTGCGCTCGCATGGTCGCAACTGAACAGCATGCCCGGCGACGGCTATACGATCATGGGCGTCAACCTGCCGCACATCGTGTTGCAGCCGCTCGAGGCCGGCACGCAGTTCAAGACCGAGGACCTCACGCCCGTCTACTTCTTCCACTACACGCCGGACGCGATCATCGTTCCGGCCGACAGCCCCTACCGGACGTTCGCGGACCTGGTGAAGGCGGCGCGCGAGAAGCCGGAGACGATCAGTCTGGCGGGCTCCGGCACCAACTCGGCAAACCATCTCGCGCACGAGCGGCTGGACCGCGAACTCCGCATCAAGACGATTTACGTTCCGTTCAAGGGCACCGGCGAACTGGTGTCCGCGGTGTTGGGCAACCACGTCACCGGGGCGATGTCGTATTCGACGCTCGCGATTCAACAGAAGTCAAGGATGCGGATGCTCGCCGTCGCGACGGAAAAACGGCTGCCGCAATTTCCCGACGTGCCGACGTTCAGGGAACTGGGATTCAATTGGGTCGATGGCGCCTATCGCGG
The DNA here is from genome assembly GCA_043731765.1 of Burkholderiales bacterium. Lineage (GTDB taxonomy): Bacteria > Pseudomonadota > Gammaproteobacteria > Burkholderiales > Casimicrobiaceae > VBCG01. Next base: position 5,373 of record JAYTIR010000018.1, on the reverse strand, counting down.
AATAGGCGTGCCGAAATCCACGCCGCCGGAAATGCGCAAGACGGTCTCCGACATGATGGACGCGATCAACAAGGATCCGGATTTGCGCAAGCGCATGACCGAGGGCGGCTTCGAGGTCACGGACATCGGGCTCGAACAGATCCCGGCGTTCGTGAAGGAACGCTCGGTGGAGTACCTGAACGCCGCCAAAGCGCTGGGGATGGTGAAGTAGCCGGATTCCCGGCGCTACCATGCGCGACTCCCTGGCCAGGATAGTGCGCTAGTCCAGACCACCGATAAAATCCGGCTTGCCGATCTCCACACCGTTGTGGCGCAGGATGGCGTAGTTCGTCGCCGTGTGGAAATAGAAATTCGGCAATGCGTAGTGCAGCAGGTAGTTGATGCCGGTGAACGTCTTCGGCTGGCCGCGGACGGGGCGCGTGATCTGCCGCGCTTCGGAGCCGTCGATCTGCGCAGCAGTGAACGGCTTCAGGAATTCGAGCGTCTTGTCGACGCGCGCGATCAGGTCCGCCAGCGTCCTCTCGTTGTCCTCCCACGTCGGCGGTTCGCTTCCCGCCAATCGCGCCGTGGTCCCGCGCGCGAAGTCCGACGCGATCTGCACCTGTTTCGACAGCGGCAGCATGTCTGGAAAGAGGCGCGCGGTCACGAACACCGCGTCGTCGATCTTCTTCGCCTGCGCGTGCGCGGCCGCCTTCTCGAGGATGCCCTTCATGTTGGTGAGGGCCTTCGCGAATACGGGAACCGACGCCTGATACATCGAAATTGCCATTGCTTGCTCCTTGAAACATCGATTGAAAAGACTTACCCGCCATCAAATCCGTTCGATGATCGCCGCGATTCCCTGTCCGCCGCCGATGCACATCGTGATCAGAGCATAGCGCCCGCTGGTACGGTGCAGCTCGTACACCGCCTTTACGGTCAGGATGGCGCCAGTCGCGCCGATCGGATGACCGAGGGCGACGGCGCCGCCGTTCGGGTTGACCTTTGCCGGATCCATCCCGAGTTCCTTGTTCACGCCGAGCGCCTGCGCGGCGAATGCCTCGTTCGATTCGATGACATCCATCTGATCCAGTTTGAGGCCGGCCTTCGCGAGCGCGCTTTTCACCGCGGAGACCGGTCCTAATCCCATGATCTTCGGATCGAGTCCGGCGTGGCCGTAGGAGACGATGCGCGCCATCGGCTTCAGCCCCTTCTTCGCCGCTACTGATTTTTCCATCAACACGACGGCCGCCGCGGCATCGTTCAACCCGGAGGCATTGCCGGCGGTGACGGTGCCGTTTTCCTTGATGAAGACGGCTTTGAGCTTCGCCATGCCCTCCTGTGTCAATTCGCCGCGCACATGCTCGTCGGTGTCGAACATGACCGGGCCTTTCCGGGTCTTGAGCTCGATCGGCAGGATCTGGTCCTTGAAATAGCCCTTGGCAATCGCATTGGCGGCGCGCCTGTGACTCTCGACGGCGAACGCATCCTGCTGCTCGCGCGTGATGCTGCACTTGCTCGCGACATTTTCGGCGGTGACGCCCATGTGCGCGCCGTCGAACGGATCGGACAATGCGCCCGTCATCGCGTCGAACACCTTGGTGTCACCCATGCGCGCGCCCCAGCGCTGCGACGTGTTCAGGTAGGCCGCACGGCTCATGCTCTCGGCGCCTCCGGCGACCGCGGCGTCGATGTCGCCCAGCAGAATGTACTGGGATGCCGAAACGATCGCCTGCAGGCCGCTGCCGCACAAACGGTTCAGCGTGAGCGCCCCCGTTTCGAAAGGCAGCCCGCCATCGACGCAGGCCACGCGCGACAGGTACATGTCCTTCGGTTCGGTGTGGATCACATTGCCGAATATGCATTGGCCGATGTCCTTGGGATCGACCTTTGCCCTTGCGACTGCCTCCTTGACCACGCGAGCCGCAAGCTCGGTGGGCGCGATGTCCTTCAGGCTGCCGCCGTAGTCGCCGATGGCTGTGCGTACGCCGCTCAATATGACGACTTCTCTCTCGCTCATGGTCATTCTCCTCAACGGGGATTGCAATGATACTGCGTCGGCGCCGTCCGGCCTTTGTTGACGAACAACGAGACGTTTTTTTCCGTGGCCCGTTGCGGTTGCCGGCGTCCCGGCGCAAGATTCGTGGCCATGCAGGCACCCATCACCGCGAGCGCTCAGGCGACGCAGGAATTCCCGTGCTGTTGATGATGAGGTACGCGCTCGCCGTACTGGCGGTGGGCTTGTTCGCCGCACCGCTCATCGCAGCGGCGGCGGGCGACGAGGTCCTGCAGAAGATGGTGATCGTCAGCCGCCACGGCGTCCGCACGCCGACGATTCCTCCGGCGGAACTGGACGGCTGGTCGTCGCGGGCTTGGCCCTCATGGAACGAACCCATGGGCAACCTCACGGCCAGGGGCGCGCAACTCGCCAAATTGCTCGGGCAGTACCACCGCGAATACCTGGCTGCGGAGCAGGCCCTGCCCGAACAGGGATGCCCGCCGCGCGGCAGCGTGTACGTTCATGCCGATCTTGACGAGCGCACCAAGGCCACGGCGCAGGCATTGATCGATGGCATGGCGCCGGGCTGTGGCATCTCCTATCGCACCAAGCCGGATGCAACCATCGACAGTCTTTTCCATCCGGTTGCGGCCGGCGTGTGCCGGCTCGATGCACTGGCCGCGCAGAACAGCGTGCTGCAACGCGTAGCCGGGGACTTGAACAGCGTGCCCCGGGATTTCAAGCCGTCATTCGACGCGCTGCAAGCGGGCATGGACTGCTGCAAGCCCGCATTGTGCATTGCGTTTGGCAAGCCGGAAGGATGCAAGCTTGCCGATCTTCCGACGATGCTGTCACCGCAGCCGAACGGCGCGGGTATCGCAATGATCGGGGCGTTGGCCATCGCGTCGGACGCGACTGAAATTTTTCTTCTCGAGTATGCGGAAGGGATGGACGCAAGCCAGGTCGCGTGGGGCCGCCTGAATCCGGCGCAGATGCTGCAGACGTTTCGCCTGCACACCGAAGCCTTCGACCTGATGGAGCGCACACCTTATCTTGCGCGGCGGCAGGGTTCGGCGCTGCTGATGCGCGCGGCGGCGGCTGTCACCAGCGGACGCTCTTCCGGGCTGGGGGCGGCGGACAATGCCGTGCGCGATGCGAAGTTCGTTGCGTTTGTCGGCCACGATACCAACATCGCCAATCTCGCGGGCATCATGGATGTCACCTGGACGCAAACAGGTTATCAGCGCAATCAGACGCCGCCCGCCGGTGCGCTGATGTTCGAGGTCCGCCTGGGGTCGGACAAGAAGCAGCGCGTCTACACGTCCTATATCGCGCAATCACTCGAGCAGATGCGCAAGATGACGCCGCTCACTCTCGAAATGCCTCCTTTGAAGACCCCGTTGCGGTTGCGTGGTTGCAGCGCGAATACGCCGGGCTTTCCCTGCCTCATCGACGAGTTCGCGGTGGTGATTCGCAACACGCTCGACCGCGACTGCGTTGAATGACCGTTTCCGCACAATCAAGGAGCGCCTTGCAATGACCACAGCGTCCCAATGGCGGCATCACGGCGTGCGCGTTGTCCACGCCGGCGAACTCGACACCAACACCGCGCAAACGCCGGGAATGAATCGCGCCGCCGCGATCACGCACGCGCGAGCAGGTGCTACAAAACTCTGGGCGGGCACCGTGGTGATCCACCCGAAGGCGAAGACCGGCGCACACCACCACGGCCCGGTCGAGAGCGTCATCTACGTCGTCTCGGGCCGCGCGCGGATGAAGTGGGGCGATCGCCTCGAGTTCACCGCCGAGGCGGGACCCGGCGATTTCATCTACATCCCTCCGTTTGTTCCGCACCAGGAAATCAACGCGAGCGACGAAGAGCCGCTGTCGTGCGTGTTGTGCCGAAGCGGCCAGGAGCCGGTCGTGGTCAACCTCGACCTGCCCAACGTGGAACCGAATCCCGAGGAAGTGCACTGGGTGGACAACATTCACCCTGATCCGAACCGGAAAAGTTGACCCATTCCGCGGCCGGGACGCGCTGCCTTATGCCGCCGGATCAAGATTGGGCAACGCGTCGTCGCCGGTGATGCAACTCCACAGATAGCACGCGACGCCGGGGTCGCCCGTCCACAGCGAATGGCGGCGTCGGCCGTGCTGCTCGGCCATGCGGTCGCTTTGCGCGATGGCATGCATCGCGAATGCGCGCGCGCGATCGAGCCAGCGTTCATCATTGGTGCGCTTGAAGAGCTTGAGGAATGCATAGCCGTTGCCCGCCGTGCCGTGGCACAACCCGGCGCCCTTGGTGAGGGGACCCGCGGCCCATGTGAGTTCGCCCGCGGCCGTGAGCAGATCATCGAGGCGCGGATCGGGGAGGTGGGCGAGGCTCGTCACCATGCCCGGCGCGCCGTGACACCACTGCACCAATATCTTGGGCGGCGTTCCATGGGGTTTCGTTTCGGGCGGCCAGTTGGCCAGCGGGCCGTCGCGCAGCGCCGTGGCGTGCGCCGTCTCGACGATGCCATCGGCCCATTGGGCCCAGGCGTCTTCCGGCAGCAGCGCGCGACCGCGGATCAGCGCGCTCGCGTTGCCGGCGAAGCCATGGCCTGCGCCGATGTATGTCGACTTGCGCCCGTAGAGGTCCTGCGTCCAGATGCGGCATGGCACTGCGGCGGCGGGCAGGTAGGTGCGCAGCAGCGCGTGGGCGTCGGCACGGAACAGTTCGGCCCAGCGCGCCTCGCCGGTCCATTCATGCATCGTCAGCGCCGCGTGCATCGTCGACGGTGAACCCCACAGCAATTCGAGCGACGGGTGACCGGCGTTGTTGGTCACCGCATTGGCGATGTTGGCAGCGATGGCATCGGTGTCCGCGGCATCGGCGGCACGATCCATGGCCAATCGATACTGAAGCAGCAGAATTCCCGAACGCCCCATCAGCAGGCTCTCGACACCATGTCCCCAAGGTTCGACCAGTGCGGCGTTGCGCGCTTCCAGTTCCTTGACGACGAGCCCGAAGTCGGCAAGCGGTCCGGTTGCGCCCGCGCGCGCGAGATGATCGAGCGCCCAGATCACGCCCGCGGCGCCGAAGTAGATCATCGGAAAAATCACCGCGCCGGCATCTTCGCCGTCGGTATCGAGCAGATGCGCCGGCCAGAGCTGTTCCGGGGAAAACGTCCTTTGCGCGTCGTCGGCATAGCGCGCGATCCAGGCGCGCGCGGAAGCTTCGTCCCAGGAGGCGTCGGCGCACGGCTCGTGGCGTTGGGGGTCGAAGAGCACAGGCCGCATCAGCTTGCCGGTACGTCCTGACTTACGCGGTAGAGACCTTCGAGCACCAGGTTTTCGTGCAACTGGAAGGGAATGGACAGACGTGGCGCGACCGCGCCCGCGGCGCCGCCGGA
>JAYTIR010000017.1:0-5159 GCA_043731765.1 Burkholderiales bacterium | reverse complement strand
CGCAGCGCGACCTGACCGACGACGAGATCGAGCACGCGATCCAGGAGATTCAATCGACGATCCAGAAGTACCGCCGCTGACGAATCGTAGCGTTACGTGGCTCGTTGAAGCGGCGTCGAAAGCTTCACTCGACGCCGCTTAACTTTCGCGGGAGGAAACCTTCGCCGATTGCTGCGCCGCAGCAATTGGCTGCGTATTCATTGCGCGAAAGTTGAGCGTTGACGCCGTTTCTGGCGGCGACGCTCCAACGAGCCACGCTCCGGCTGGCATGATCGCGGGGCGTAGAATCGGGGGATGCGCCAGATCATCCTCGACACCGAAACCACGGGCCTCGACCCCAAGCTCGGCCACCGGATCATCGAGCTCGCGGCGATCGAGTTGGTCGACCGCCGGCCGACCGGACGCAGCCTCCAGAGGTACGTCGATCCCGAGCGCGAAATCGATGCCGCGGCGTCCGAAGTGCATGGCATGACCTGGGAGGATTTGAAGGGCAAGCCGAAATTTGCCGACATTGCCCCGGAGTTCATCGAATTCGCGCGAGGCGCGACGTGGATCATCCACAACGCGCCGTTCGACGTCGGGTTCCTGAACCAGGAGTTCGAGTACTCCAACCTGCCGGCCTGCGCGGAAATGTACGGCGGACTGATCGACACGCTGGCGCTTGCGCGCGAAGCGTTTCCCGGCAAGCGCAATAACCTGGACGCGTTGTGCGAGCGCTTCGGCGTGTCCAACGCCCACCGCACGATGCACGGCGCCTTGCTCGATGCGCAACTTCTGTCCGAAGTCTATCTCGCGATGACGCGCGGCCAGGAATCCCTCACCATCGACATGGGTGCGGGCCCTTCGCTGGCCGTCACCACGGGCATGGACGCTGCGCGTTCGGCCCGCCCCGTGCTTGTCGTCACCGTTCCAACGCCGGAGGAAATCGAAGCGCATCGGGCCTACCTCGAGGCGCTCGACCGTGAAACGAAGGGCCGCTGTGTGTGGCTCGCCGCCGCGGCGGCTTCGACGTAGTGAGCACTGTAATAGTCACGGCTTTGTAACGTCCTCCTGCGACCCTGATGGAACATTCTTCCACGCCGCCCCTGACGCTGGCCGATCCGACTGGAGCGGCTTTGCTGGCGGCCGTCGCCGACGCCGTGAGCATGCCGCAACCGCTGCCGATCAACCGCGAACTGTCGCTGCTCGAATTCAACCGGCGCGTACTGGCCCTTGCGGAGGACGCGGCGGTTCCGCTGCTCGAGCGCCTGCGGTTCCTGTGCATCGTCGGCAGCAACCTGGACGAGTTTTTCGAAATCCGCATCGCCGGCGTCAAGGAACAGTTGCGCGCGAAGGTCCCGCCATCGGGAATGACGCTGCAGGAAGCCCGCGAACTTTTCACGCAGCTTGGCAACGAGGCTCGCGCGCTGATGGCCGACCAGTATCGGGTCCTCAACGATCAAGTGCTTCCGGCACTCGACCAGGCCGGCGTCCGCCTGGTCCGCCGCACGGAATTCACGGATGCCCAGAAGGCGTGGGTGGCGAAATATTTCGAGCGCGAGGTGCGCCCGCTCCTGACGCCGATCGGGCTCGATCCCGCGCACCCGTTCCCGCAGGTCGTCAACAAGAGTCTCAACTTCGTTATCCAGCTTTCGGGGCACGATGCCTTCGGCCGCGACACCGGCATCGCGATCGTCAAGGCGCCGCGCGTGCTGCCGCGGATCATCAAGATGCCACGCGAAGTGAGCGGTGGCGACAACGATTTCGTGATGCTGTCCTCGGTGATTCATGCCCACCTGCATGAACTCTTTCCGGGCCGTGGCGTCGTCGATTATTCGCAGTTCCGCGTGACCCGCGATGCCGACCTCTGGATCGACGAAGAGGAGGTCAAGAACCTCCGTCAGGCGTTGAAGGGCGAGTTGCCTGAGCGGCAGTTCGGCTCGGCAGTGCGCTTGGAAGTTGCGGAAGCCTGTCCCGCCCCGATTGCGCAATTCCTGCTCCAGCAATTCGATCTCAACGAAGCCGACCTGTACCGTTGCGACGGGCCGGTCAATGTCGCGCGGCTGTCGTCGCTGATCGACCAGGTCGACATCGACGAACTGAAATTCGAGCCCTTTGTGCCGGGCCTGCCGGACCGCGTGCGTGACGCGCCGGACATCCTGACCGCGATAAGGCAGCGGGACATTCTGCTGCATCATCCCTACCAGTCGTTCGAACCCGTGGTCGAATTCATTCGCTGCGCCGCCGACGATCCGAGTGTGGTCGCCGTCAAGCAGACGGTCTATCGCACCGGCGTGAACTCGGTGCTGATGGAAGCGCTGATCGAGGCGGCCAAGCGGGGCAAGGAAGTGACCGTCGTGGTCGAACTGATGGCCCGCTTCGACGAGGAGGCGAACATCAACTGGGCCGAGCGCCTGGAACGCGCGGGCGCGCAGGTCGTCTATGGCGTGTTCGGCTTGAAGACGCATGCGAAGCTGGCGCTCCTCATACGCCGCGAGAACGACCGGCGAGGCGAATCGCGGCTGGTCCCGTACGCGCATCTGGGCACGGGGAACTATCACCCGAGAACAACGCGCCTCTATACCGATTTCGGCCTGCTCACGGCGGATCCCGATATATGCGCCGACGTGAACGAGGTGTTCCTGCACATCACGAGTCTCGCCAGGGCCGCGCGAATGAAGCGGCTGCTGCTGGCACCTTTCACGATGCATCGCCGCGTGCTGGAAATGATCCGCCGCGAGACGCGGCACGCGAAGGAAGGCAAACCCGCTCAGATCGTCGCCAAGATGAATGCGCTGGTGGAGGAGGGCGTGATCCGCGCGCTCTACGCCGCGTCCAGTGCGGGGGTGAAGATCGAACTGATCGTTCGTGGCGCCTGCGCGCTGCGGCCGGGTGTGCCTGGAATGTCGGAAAACATACGCGTGCGCTCGATACTCGGGCGCTTCCTCGAGCATCATCGCGTCTGGTTTTTCGGCAATGATGGCGACCCCGACGTCTGGCTGTCATCGGCCGACTGGATGGGGCGCAACCTGTTCCGCCGCGTGGAGGTCGCGTTCCCGGTGCGCGATCCGCTGCTGCGCCAGCGCGTGGTCGACGAGGGCCTGCGCGCCTATCTCGCCGACAACGTCGATGCATGGGAACTGCACGCCGATGGCCAATGGACGAAAGTGAAGCGTCGCCGCGGCGCGCGCGCGCGGTCCGCGCAGGACGCGTTGCTTGCCCGCATGCGCGCGCCCGACGGCGAACAGTGATGGACCTCATTCTCTGGCGCCATTGCGAAGCGGAACCCGGGGAGCCTGATCTCGGGCGGCGCCTGACGTCGAAGGGCTTGAAGCAGGCCGAGCGGATGGCCCAGTGGCTCGACTCGCACCTGCCCGACACCTGTCGCGTGCTGGTGTCGCCGGCCGATCGCGCACAGCAGACCGCGCTCGCGCTGCAAAGAAAATTCAGGACCGTACCGGAATTAGCACCCGGCGCCACCGTGGACGCGGTGCTCGCGGTCGCGAACTGGCCCGATTCGCGTGAACCGGTGCTGATCGTCGGCCACCAGCCCACGATCGGCGCTGTCGCGTCATTCCTGCTCTCCGGCGAAGAGGCTTATTGGTCGGTGCGCAAAGGCGCGGTGTGGTGGTTGTCCAATCGCGCGCGGGAAGGCGGCGCGGCCGTCGTGCTGAAAGTCGTGGTGGGGCCGGATTTCGTTTGACCGTTTTTTTCCGGTGGCCCTGTGGTCAGGGCGACCGCCAACGCACGCCCAGCGCGTTCCATTCTTCGCGCTCCTTGACGAGGAGGTGCAGCGTCAACGGATGGCGCTTCAACCACCTTGCCGCCACGCCGAAACGAATCGTCCGGCCGGCCTTGATTGCGATGCGCGGCGCGTCGATCGCGCGGCGCGCATGGTGGAACAACACGGCAAGCCGCAGCGCCAGCACCTGCGCAATCGCGCCGGCGTCATGAAGAGCGGGTTCCATCTTCGACAGACCACCCCGGCAACCGTGGACGAGGAGTGCCAATTGCCGCTGTTCCTGCGCGGAGAAGCCGGGCATGTCAGCATTTTCGAGGATGTATGCACCGTGCCTGTGGTAACCGATGTGCGAGACCGTGTAACCGATCTCGTGCAGAAGGCCGGCCCATTCCACGCGTTGCGCGACATTCGGATCCGGTTGCGGCGCCGCCTTCAGGTAGAGCGTCTTCGCCATGTCCGCGACGCGCAGCGCGTGCGCGCGATCCACGTGGTAGCGCTCGAGGAAGCGTTCAACGGTGGCCACGCGGCTGTCGCGCTGTCCCGTGCGGCCGAGGAGGTCGTACAGCACGCCCAGTCGCAACGCACCACCGACCGGGTTCAAGCGCGGGACCGACAGCTCCGCCATTGCGGCGGCCATGATCGCGAAACCGCCGGGCAACACAGGCGCGCGCTCGGGCTTGATGCCCTCGAGCGTGAGGCGCGACAGGTGGCCGGCGCCCACCATCCGCTTGCGCAATCGCGCGAGTCCCTCCGGCGTGATCCCGCCCGCCGACAGGCCGTTCTCCTCGAGGATCGCCGCCAGCGCCAGCGCGGTGCCCGACGACGCATAGGCCTCGCGCCAGTGCTCGCGTCCGAACGCCCGTGCGATGGCCTCGATCTCCGCGCGCGCGTGCGTTTCGGCTGCCACGAACGCGTCGGCGCGCAGCGCGCCGTCCGGGAAAAAACGCTGCGAGATGTTGACGCAGCCCAACTTGAGCGATTCGAGGCGCTCGGGGGTCAGTCCGCGACCGATGATGAATTCGGTCGAGCCGCCACCGATGTCGATCACCAGGCGAGGCGCTACGGAGGGCGGCAGCACATGCGCGACCCCGAGATAGATGAGGCGCGCCTCTTCATGGCCGGCGATCACGTCGATCGGGAACCCGAGTGCCGCCTCCGCCTGCGGCAGGAAGGTCGCGGCGTTCTTCGCCACGCGAAAGGTGTTGGTCGCCACGGCGCGCACGGCGGACGGATGCAGACCGGAGAGCCGCTCGCGAAAGCGCGTGAGGCAGGCCAGCGCGGCGCGGCGTGCCGGTGAGGTGAGGCGGCCCGTGTCGTCCATGCCGGCGCCGAAGCGAATCGTTTCGCGCCACGTGTCGAGGCGAAAAATCTGGTCGCCCTCGACGCGTCCGATTTCGAGCCGGAAGCTGTTCGAACCCAGATCCACGACCGCAAGCGT
>JAYTIR010000016.1:0-5716 GCA_043731765.1 Burkholderiales bacterium | reverse complement strand
GTTCAAGGGCACGCCGACGCGCGGCAATATCCAGACCGAACTTTCCAAACGCGGCATGCAATTCAATGGCAGCACCGGATGGGATCGCACGAACTACTTCGAGTCGTTCACCGCGAACCGCGACAACCTCGACTGGGCGCTCACGATGGAAGCCGACCGGATGGTCAATTCGTACATCCGCAGGAGCGACCTCGACCCCGAGATGACAGTGGTGCGCAACGAGTTCGAGAGCGGCGAGAATAATCCGCAGACGGTGCTCTACGGCAAGATGCTCGCGACGTCCTTCCAGTGGCACAACTACGGGCACCTGCCGATCGGCGCGCGTTCGGACATCGAAAACGTCAACATCGAGCGGTTGCAGGCGTTCTACAGGCAGTATTACCAGCCCGATAACGCCGTGCTGATCGTGGCCGGCAAGTTCGACGTGGACGCAACGCTCGCGTCGATCGCCAAAACTTTCGGCCGCATACCGAAGCCGACCCGCAAACTCCCCGCGATCTACACGCAGGACCCGGTGCAGGATGGCGAACGCAGCGTGACGTTGCGCCGCGTCGGCAACTCCAAATTCCTTGGCATGATGTTCCATACGGTGCGTGGCGCTCACCCGGACTACGTCGCCACCGACGTCCTCGGTGACGTCCTGACCGTCGAACCTGCGGGCAGGCTCTACAAGTCGCTGGTGGAAACCAAGAAGGCCTCGGCGGTGCAGAGCTGGGGCGAGGCGCAGCGCGATCCGGGCTCGCTGACACTGTTCGCGCAGATCCCGGACGGTGAAGAAATCGCCCCGGCGCGCGACGCGATGTTCGCCACGATCGAAAACCTCAGGAAGGAGCCGATCACCGAGGCCGAGGTCGCGCGGATTCGCGCGAAGGCCGCGAAGTACTTCGACGACGTGATGTCCAATCCCCAGGCCTTTGGCGTTGCCATTTCCGGGGCCGTCGCGCTCGGAGATTGGCGCCTGTTCTTCCTGGAGCGCGACCGCTATCGCACAGTCACCGCCGCCGACGTGCAGCGAGTCGCGCTCGATTATCTTAAACGCTCCAATGTGACCATCGGCGAATTCATTCCGGACGCGACGCCGGACCGCGCGCCCGTGCCGCCGCCGGTCGACATCGCGGCGATGGTCAAGGACTACAAGGGCGAAGCTACCGCCACTCTTGGCGAGACCTTCGATACGAGCATCGCCAACCTCGACGCGCGCACGCAACGCTTCATACTTCCCAATGGGATGAAGGTTGCGCTGTTGCCAAAGAAGACTCGCGGCGAGGCAGTGCATTTCTCGCTGACACTGCATTTTGCGGACGAGAAATCGGCATTCGGCAAGCAGGCCGACGGGCAACTTACGGGCTCGATGCTGATGCGCGGGACTGCGAAGAAGAGCCGGCAGGAAATCGAGGACACATTTGACAAGTTGCGCGCGCATGTCAACGTCAGCGGCAACGAGGTCGGTGCTTCCGCATCGGGAAATACCTTCCGCAAGGAGCTTCCCGACACGCTGCGTCTGGTAGCTGACGTCCTGCGCGAGCCGTCGTTCGCTGCGCAAGAGCTCGAGACGCTGAAGCGCGAGCGCTCGACCGCGCTGGAGGCTTCCCGCGCAGACCCGCAGCAGGTCGCGGTGCGCGCGAGTCGCCGCGAAGGCAATCCTTATCCGGCCGGGGACCCACGCTACTCGCCCTCGCTGGACGAAGAGCTCGCCTGGGACAGGACGGTCACGCCGGAAACAATGAAGAAATTCCACAGCCAGTCTTACGGCATGAGCAACGCGGAAATTGCCATCGTCGGCGACTTCGATCCGGTAGCGATGCGCGCGCTCGTCACCGAACTCTTCGGCAGCTGGAAGAGTCCGAACGCTTATGCGCGCGTACCCGACCCGCTGGTGCCGAAAAAAGCCTACGCGCTCAAGTTCGAACTCTCCGACAAGGCCAACGCGTTCCTGATCGGACGCGAGTCGTTGCCGTTGAACGATCTGAGTCCGGATTATCCGGCGATGCTCGTGGCCAATTACATCCTGGGTGACTCGGCATCGTCCCGGTTATTCGAACGGCTGCGCCAGAAGGATGGCCTGTCCTACGGCGTCGGCAGCTTCTTCCAGCCGAACTCGTTCGAGGCCAACAGCCGGTTCGGCTTGTATGCGATTTTCGCGCCGGAGAACCTGGACAAGGTCCGCCGCGCGTTCTCGGAAGAGTTGGCCAACGCGCTCAAGAGCGGTTTCACCGACATCGAGGTCAAGGATGCCAGGGAGGCGCTGATGCAGGAGCGCCGCCTCTCCCGCAACGAGGACAGCCAGGTTGCCGGCACGTTGGTGAACCAGGCGTTTCTCGGGCGCACCTGGTCCACCTCCGGCCGGATCGACGACACGATCGGGAAATTGACCACGGCCGACGTCAACGCGGTGCTACGCAAATACCTGAAGCCCGACGAAATCGGATATGCCTTCGCGGGAGACTTTGCCAAAAAATAGGCGGCATATGCTTTAGCGCGGCAACGCGTAGACCTCGCGGTCCCACTTCTCGAGGATGCGCTTGCGCTCCGCCGCACTGCCGTACTTCGCAAAGTCGTAGTTGATGAGTTTGAGTTCGCCGAGCTTGGGCGCAGCCGGCGGGATCGGCGTGGCCTTGTTCGACGGCGTCTGGTAGTTCCTGGTTTCGGCCCCGAGCTTCTGCGCGGCAGGAGTAAGCGCCCAGTCGTAGAATTTTTTCGCGCTCTCCATGTTCTTCGCGTTTTTGACGATGCTCATCGAGCCGACTTCATAACCGGTGCCCTCGCACGGCACGACCAGCTTGATCGGAAAGCCGTTGGCGATCTCCGTCACGCCGTCGTGCAGGAAGGTCACGGCGATTCCGGTTTCACCGCGCGCCGCGGCGCGGATCGAGCCCACGCCGGAGCGCGGATAGCTGTTCGTGTTCCTGTGCATCGCCTTCATGAGTTCGAAGGCCTTGTCCTCGCCGAAGATCTGGATGAACGTGGCGATCGTCGAATAGGCGGTGCCCGACGCGTTCGGGTTGGCCATCTGCACCTCGTCGCGGTAGATCGGGTTCGCAAGGTCGGCCCAGCACTTGGGCGGAGGCAGGTTTTTCTTCGCGAGCACTTCGGGGTTGTAGCCGATACCGAGCGCGCCGGTGTAGACACCCACGGTCTTGTACTTCGATTGCTCCGCCTGCCGGATCGCCCAGTCGTACAGCTGCGGCATCATCGGCGACTTGTATTCCTCGGTAAGACCCATCTCCGCGGCTTGCAGGTGCGGGTCGCCGGTCCCCGTGTACCAAAGGTCGATCTTCGGATTGGCACGCTCGGCGGCGACCTGCGCCATCGCCTCGCCCGCGCTTTTCTGTTGCAGCCCCACCGCGATCCCCGTCTCCTTGGTGAACGCAGCGGCCGCCGCCTCGCACCACGGAATGGGCACGCTGCAGACGATGTTGACCTGGCCTTGTGCTGCCGCCAAGCCCGCCGCGGCGATGAACGCGAGCGCGGCCACCGCGCGTAAATGGTTTTGCATGGGTTCCTCCTCCGGGGTTTCCGTTCCAGCGGCATTGTGCTGCCACCGCAACCATAACGCCAACCCGCGGCGCATGTCGCGCCAGCCCCGTGGCGAGCCGGAGTATCATTTCGTCTTTGTCCATGTTGCCGGAGCGTATTCCATGGAAACCCTGGCCGCCGCCAAGACCAAAGACGCCTATCGCAATTACGATGCGCCGGCGCGCGACACCGTGCGCGAGTTCTATCGCCTCAACCACACGCACCAGACTTACGATTTCGTCGTCGCGAAAAAGGCGGAGTACCTGCGCTTCAACCGCCGCGACATGACCCCGTGGGAGGCGCTCGACTACCTCAACACGTTGGTCGACGATTCCGATCCCGATATTGGATTGCCGCAGGTCGACCACCTGTTGCAGACGGCGGAAGCGATGCGCGCGGACGGCCAGCCGGACTGGATGGTGCTGACCGGCTTCATCCACGACCTGGGCAAGGTGTTGTGCCTCTTCGGCGAACCGCAGTGGGCGGTGGTGGGCGACACGTTTCCGACCGGCTGTCCCTATTCATCCAAGGTGGTGTACAGCGAATTCTTCGCCGCCAATCCGGACATGCAGCGCAGCGAATTCCAGACCGGCACCGGCGTCTACACGGAAGGCTGCGGCCTGTCCAACGTGCACATGTCGTGGGGCCACGACGAGTATCTGTATCACGTCACCAAGGACTTCCTGCCGCAGCCCGCGCAGTACATGATCCGCTACCATTCGTTCTACGCATGGCACCGCGAAGGCGCCTATTCGTATCTGCTGGACGACACCGACCGCGCGATGTTGCCCTGGGTACAGAAATTCAATCCCTACGATCTGTATTCGAAGAATCCTGACCGTCCGCAACTCGCCGACCTGAAACCGTTCTACGAAGACCTGATGGCGAAATATCTGCCGGCGACCATCAAGTTCTGAGCAGTGCGCTGAAAGCCCACCTTTCTCCGCGCGATTTCGCGCTGACGATCGCCATCGTCGCGCTCTGGGGTTTTTCGTTCGTCCCGATCAAGTTCGGCCTGCGCGAGATTCCGCCGTTCGCGCTCGCGGCATTGCGCTTCTTCTTCGCCGCCGTGCCGCTGGTTTTTTTCATCCGGCGCCCGCAGATGCCATGGCCGTTCGTGGTCGCGTACGGCTTCGCCATCGGCGTTTGCCAGTTCGGCCTCCTGTTCCTCGGCATGAAGCTCGGCATGCCCGCGGGATTGTCTTCGCTCGTCATCCAGGTGCAGGTGTTCTTCACGATCGGCCTGGGTCTCCTGTATCTGGGCGATCATTTTTCTCCTCGGAGTTTCATCGGGGCGGCCATTGCAACGGCCGGCATTTTGCTGCTCGCCACGTACAAGATGATTGACGGAGCGACGTCCACACTCGTCGGCTTCATCCTGGTCCTGGTCGCCGCGCTGGCGTGGGCCGCCGGCAACGTCATCGCGAAGCGCGCGGCCGGCGACCACGAACCCGACATGTTCGCGCTCGTCGTATGGTCGAGCCTCGTGCCGCCGGTGCCGTTGGCCATACTTTCGTATCTGTTCGAAGGCGGCGCCGCGTCGTGGGATGCGGTCATCCACGCGAGTGCGCTTGCGTGGGGCTGCGCGTTGTTTCTGGCTTGGGGCGCGACGCTCTTCGGCTTCGCGTCATGGGCCGGCCTGATGCACCGCTACCCGACCGGATTGATTTCGCCGTTCGCGCTGCTCATTCCGGTATCGGGACTTGCGAGCGGTGCGCTGTTCCTGAATGAATCGCTCGCCGCGATGCAGATCGCCGGCGTGTTGCTCGTGTTCGCGGGCCTCGCCGTGAACGTTTACGGCGCGCGGATGAAGGCGTGGATGGCGGGGTGAGCGCGCTGGCGTGCCCAGCCTATCCGGGACGCGAAATCGGGGGAATGGTGGGCCGTGAAGGACTTGAACCTTCGACCAACGGATTAAGAGTCCGCTGCTCTACCAACTGAGCTAACGACCCATTCCTGCATGCCTGACGGGACTTGCTGCTGCGCCGATTTGTCTTGCTGAAACGATTACTGAATTGCTTCCTCGGTTGCGCACTCCGCCGGACGGCCTTTTGAGATTGGTAGGCCGTGCCGGATTTGAACCGGCGACCAACGGATTAAAAGTCCGCTGCTCTACCAACTGAGCTAACGACCCGCAACAAAAGAGGGCGGATTATAGCCGAAGTTCAGGGTACCTGTCGGGCGAAAAGCAGATCCCTCG
>JAYTIR010000015.1:0-2044 GCA_043731765.1 Burkholderiales bacterium | reverse complement strand
GCTGATATTTTCGTTCAGCCGGAATCCATTCACGTCGTACAATCCAACCATGCTTTATCCACAACTGTTCAAATCCCTCGAAGCGGTGCGCTGGAGCATCGAAAAGGATGTGCCGTGGGATCTCTTCGAAGCGGACGCGCTGACCGACGAGCAGGCGCAGACCATCCGGCTCAACGCAATCACCGAATGGGCGGCGCTGCCGGCGACCGAGATGTTCCTGCGCGACAACCGCGACGACAGCGATTTCTGCGCGTTCATGTCGGTCTGGTTTTTCGAAGAGCAGCGGCACGCGCTGGTGCTGATGGAATATCTGACTCGGTTTCGGCCTGAACTGGTGCCGACCGAAGACGAGTTGCACGCGGTCCGCTTCGAATTCGACCCGGCGCCGGCGCACGAAACCTTGATGCTGCATTTTTGCGGCGAAGTCCGGTTGACGCAATGGTACAAATGCGCATCCGAGTGGCACACCGAACCGGTGATCAAGCGCATCTACGAAATGATTTCGCGCGACGAAGCGCGGCACGGCGGCGCTTATCTGAAATACATGAAGCGCGCGATCCAGCGCACGGGTCTCGAAGCCAAGCGCGCGTTCGCGAAAATCGGCGTGCTGATGACCTCACCCGGCCGCGCCGGCAAGCCGCTGCATCCGACGAACCTGCACGTCAATCAGAGCCTGTTTCCCTTGGACACCGTGCAATCGCGCACGCCGGAACCGGGCTGGCTGGAACACTGGCTGGACATGCAGATCAAGTTCGACGCTGGCTGGGAGAAAAAGGTCGTCGAGATGATCCTGCACAACCTCTCGAACCTGTTCGAACAGACGTTCGCGTCGTCGCAGGAATTGAACCGCTTCCGCAAGAGCCTGGCGCGTCCCGCCGCCGCTTGATTTTCGTTCCCGCGCGGGCGGCGCAACGATACCATTATCTTCCGCTGGTGCAGGCGATCAACTCTTGGCCGGCAGCGGATGACCCGGCATCAGCTTGTACGGGTGCACCCAGCCGGGCAACGCGGCGATCGCATCGAGCCAGCGCCCGACCTGCGGATAGTCGACCCAGTCGACGCCGAATTCGTCCGGCCAGAAGAGGTAGCCGCACATCGAAATGTCGGCAATCGTCGGACTCTCGCCTAGCGCGAACTGATGCGACTGTAAATGCTTGTCGAGGATGCCCAGCGCGCCCTTCACCCTGCCGCGCAGAAATTCGGTCACCGGCGTCTCGCCTGTCTTGGCGAACTGCAGCATGAACCGCAGGGTCGCGACATAACTGGTCAGCTTGTGGTTGTCCCACAATAGCCAGCGCAGGATTTCCCGCCGCTCGTCCGCATCGGCGGCGCCGAAGCGCCCGAATCGCTCCGCAAGAAAATCCAGGATCACGCCCGACTGCGTGAGCCGGCCGCCGGCGTGCTCCAGCACCGGGACTTCACCCATCACATTGATCGCCCGATATTCGGGCGTCCGCGTCTCGCCATTGAAAAAGTCGACGAATCGCGACTCCCAGTCGGCGCCGCACAGGCTCAGCATCAACGCCGCCTTGTAGGCATTCCCGGATTGGGCGAAACAGTAGAGACGGAATTCGGACATCGCGCGGACTCCTTTGAGACTGATTGAACGACGGGCATCGAGCTTACCCGTGGTTCGTATGCCGAACAACCTGCGCGAACAAGGAATACACCGGCGCACGGAGGTTGCTATCGCGTCCTGCGCTCCCGTTTAGAGGATGCGCTCCAGTATTTGCGCCTTGACGCGTCGACGCGTCGCGGCGTACGATGACTGTCGATTCAAACAAACGTTTGAATGTTTCTTTTTCACAACCACGCTGCCAACCATGCCTCAACTCCGACTCATCGACAGCAAGACCTCGGCGACCAAGGAAAAGATGCTCGACGCCGCCGAAGCCCTGTTCATGGAACACGGTTTCGAAGCCACCGGGCTGCGCCAGATCACGACCGGCGCCGGCGTCAACCTCGCGGCGGTCAATTATCATTTCGGCGGCAAGGAAGAATTATTCCAGGCAGTGCTGACGCGCCGGCTGGACCCGATGAACCA
>JAYTIR010000014.1:0-7016 GCA_043731765.1 Burkholderiales bacterium | reverse complement strand
ACCTGCCACTCGTCCACCGCGCATTTTTTCGCGTCGATGGCGGCGACGATGCATTGCGCGCCGAAGTGCGACGACGCCTCGCCGAACAGGTCAGGATTCGCCACTCCGGCCGTGTTGATGCTGACCTTGTCCGCGCCCGCGTTGAGCAGCGCGCGGATATCGTCGACCGTGGCCACTCCTCCGCCGACCGTCAAGGGGATGAACACCTGGGACGCGACCGCTTCGATCATGCCGTACAGGAGGCCACGATTCTCGATGCTCGCGCGGATGTCGAGAAACGCAAGTTCGTCGGCACCCTGCTCGTCATAGCGCCGCGCGACCTCGACCGGATCGCCCGCGTCGCGCAGGTTGACGAAGTTGATGCCCTTGACCACGCGGCCGTCCGCGATGTCGAGGCAGGGAATGATGCGTTTGGCAAGACCCATGGCCGCGATCAGTTGCCCTCAGTTACCCTTCGCGGCCTTGAGCGCTTCCTTGAAATTGAGCGTGCCTTCGTAGATCGCGCGGCCGGCAATGGCGCCGATGATGCCATCGGCTTCGTGCAGGACGAGGCGCTCGATGTCGGCAATGGTCGAAAGTCCGCCGGAAGCGATGACCGGCACCTTTATTTCGCGCGCGAGCTTGACCGTGGCGTCGATGTTGACGCCGGAGAGCATGCCGTCGCGCCCGATGTCGGTGTAGATGATGCCTTCCACGCCGTAATCCTCGAACTTCCGCGCAAGGTCGACGACATCGTGGCCGGTCATCTTCGACCAGCCGTCGGTCGCGACCTTGCCCTCCCGTGCGTCGAGGCCGACCAGGATATGCCCGGGAAACGCCGAGCACGCCTCGTGCAGGAAGCCAGGGTTCTTGACGGCGGCGGTACCGATGACGATAAAGCTGATGCCGTCGTCCAGGTAGCGCTCGATCGTTTCCATGTCGCGAATGCCGCCGCCCAACTGCACCGGAATTTCCTCGCCGATAACGCTGACGATTTCGCGGATTGCGAGCTCGTTCTTGGGCTTGCCGGCGACCGCACCGTTCAAGTCGACGATGTGCAGCCGCTGCGCCCCCTGTTCCAGCCAGTGCTGGGCCATGGCGGCCGGGTCCTCGGAAAACACCGTTACCGAATGCATGTCGCCCTGTTTCAGGCGCACGCAATGGCCGTCCTTGATGTCGATGGCGGGAATGATCTGCATGGCGGCAGCGAAGGGGAGCTGCGGAAGGGGGGCTGCGACGCGGGCGACGCTGTGGGGGTGCCAAATGAGGGACCGGGGTCGCCGTCAGGCGCGCCCGTCCCAGGCGACAAAATTGGCCAGAAGCAAAAGTCCGGCGCGTTGACTCTTTTCCGGATGGAATTGGGTAGCGAAGATATTAGCCCGCGCAATCGCGCAAGTAAACGGCGTTGGATAGGCGGCGGTGCCCGCGGTCAGCGCGCCGTCCTCCGGCACCGGATGAAAACTGTGGGCGAAATAGAACCGGGCGTCCTGTTCGATGCCCTTCCAGAGCGGGTGCGCCCGTGTCTGGCGCACGGGGCTCCAGCCCATGTGGGGCACCTTCAGCCGTTCGCCGCTCTTGTCGATCATTCCGGCATGGCGAAAGCGCTCCACACGTCCTGGCAGAACGCCAAGTCCGGGGGTGGGTCCCTCCTCGCTCATCTCGAACAGCATCTGCAGACCAAGGCAGATACCCAGGAATGGACGATCGGCCGCCACCGCCAGGACCGTGGACCGCAGCCCGCTTTCGTTCAACCCCTTGATGCAGTCGGGCATGGCGCTCTGGCCGGGCAACACGACGCGAGACGCGGCAAGGATGACGGCGGGGTCCGAGGTGACCACCACGTGACGGTCCGGCGCAACGTGTGCCAGAGCCTTCGCGACCGAGCGCAGATTGCCCATGCCGTAGTCGATGACGGCGATGTCAGGCATCAATCCCTAAAGTGCGCCCTTGGTGGAAGGCAGAACCCCAGCGGCACGGGGATCCCGCGTGCACGCCATCCGCAATGCGCGGGCGAAGGCCTTGAACACCGTTTCCGCCTGGTGATGGGCGTTGTCGCCGCGCAGGTTGTCCACGTGCAATGTGACCTGCGCGTGATTGGTGAAGCCCTGGAAGAACTCGTGCGTCAGGTCCACGTCGAACGTGCCGATCATCGCCCGCGTGAACGGCACGTGGAATTCGAGGCCCGGCCGGCCGGACAAATCGATCACCACGCGTGACAGGGCCTCGTCGAGCGGTACGTAGGCATAGCCGTAGCGCACGATGCCCTTCTTGTCGCCGATGGCCGCCTTGAACGCCTGGCCGATCGTGATGCCGATGTCCTCGACCGTGTGGTGCCCGTCAATATGCAGGTCGCCCTTCGCGCGAACCGTGAGATCGATCATGCCGTGGCGCGCCACCTGGTCCAGCATGTGGTCGAGAAATGGCACGCCGGTCGCGAGTTCCGCGCGGCCCGTGCCGTCCAGGTTCAATTCGACGGCGATCTGGGTCTCTTTGGTGTTGCGCTCGAGACTGGCCGTGCGGCCTGCGAATTCAGTCGGGGCATTCATTGGTAGCGTGACAGTGCTTCGAGCAGCGCGTCGTTTTCGGCGGGGGTGCCAATGGTGATGCGCAGGCAGTTGGCAAGCAGCGGATGCCACGCAGCCACATTCTTCACCAGAATGCCCGCATCGCGCAACGTCGCAAACCAATGCTGAGCGTCCGGGACGCGGACCAGGACGAAATTGGTCTGCGTCGGAAACACGGTAACCCGGCGCAATGCCGCAAGCGCTGCTGCAACGCGCTCGCGCTCGCGGCAAAGCGTGGCCGCCTGCTCGGCCAGTAACGCCTCGTGTTCGAGCAACACCGGCACCACCGCCTGGGTCAGCGCATTGACGTTGTAGGGCGGCCGGACTTTCTCGATTTCGGCGATCCACGCCGGATGCGCGACGGCGTACCCCAGCCGCACGCCGGCCATGCCGATCTTCGAGACGGTGCGCACGACAATCAGGTTCGCAAATTCGAGCACCCGGGGCAGAAACGAACGGGCGGCATAGGCATAGTAGGCCTCGTCCACGGCGACCAACCCAGGTGCCGCGCGAATGATCCGCTCGGCGTCAGCGGCATCGAACAGGTTGCCGGTCGGGTTGTTCGGATACGCCAGCCAGACCAGTGCAGGTTGCTCGCGCGCAATCGCGGCCAGCATCGCATCGATGTCGAGTGCGAAATCGTTGCGCAGCGGCACGCCGACGTATCGCGCGTTGGCGTACAGCGCGTTCAGCCGGTACATGACAAACGACGGATCGGGCGCCAGCACCACGGCACCCGGCCGAGCAATCACCGTGGTGAGCATCTGCAGCAGTTCGTCCGAGCCATTGCCCAGGATCAGCCCGACGTTATCGGGCAGCGCCAGTGACCGCCGCAACGCGGACTTCACGTCGTCCGCCCCTCCATCGGGATAGCGATTGATCGGGACATTGGCGACCGCTGCCGCGATCTGCGCGCGCACCTGTGCCGGAAGGCCGTACGGATTCTCCATGGCGTCGAGCTTGATGAGGCCCTCCGCCTTGGCCACCGGATAGGCCGTCAACTTGCGAATTTCGGCGCGAATGGTGGCCTTCACGCGGTCCGCAACGAGGGCGGGATCGACGGCAGTCATGGGTGTCTGGCGCGCGTTCATCGCGCGTTCAGAGTTTGTCGATCCGCGCCTCTGCCGAGCGGGCATGCGCGGTGAGGCCTTCTCCGTGGGCCAGCGTCGCAGCGACAGGTCCCAATTTCTGCGCCGCGGCGCGCGAAATCCGGAGCACGCTCGACCGCTTTTCGAAATCGTACACGGACAAAGGCGAACTGAAGCGCGCGGTGCGTCCCGTCGGCAGCACGTGATTCGGACCGGCGCAGTAGTCGCCCAGCGCTTCGGATGCATAGTGGCCGATGAAAATCGCGCCCGCGTGGCGAATGTTGTCCAGCAACCCATCCGCGTTGGCGACCGCCAGCTGGAGATGTTCCGGTGCCACGCGATTGGCAATGGCGCAGGCTTCGGCAAGGTCGCGCGTCCTGATCAATGCGCCGCGGTGCGCAAACGACGCCGCGATGATGGCCGCGCGCGGCATGTCCGCGATCAGGCGCTGGGCACTTGCCGCGACGCGCTCGACCAAACCTGCGTCGGGCGTCAGGAGGATCGCCTGCGCCATTTCGTCGTGCTCGGCCTGCGCAAAGAGGTCCAGCGCAATCCAGTCCGGATTGGCGGTTGAATCGGCAATGATGAGGATTTCCGAAACGCCCGCGACCATGTCGATGCCGACAGTGCCGAACACGCGGCGTTTGGCGGCGGCGACATACGCGTTGCCCGGACCGCAGATCTTGTCGACGGCCGGGACAGTCTGCGTGCCATAGGCAAGCGCCGCAATCGCCTGCGCCCCGCCGATTCCAAACGCGCGCGTCACCCCGGCCAGGTGCGCGGCCGCGAGCACCAGCGGATTGCGCACGCCTTCCGGAGTCGGAACGACCATGACGATCTCGCGCACGCCCGCGACATGCGCGGGAATGACATTCATCAGCACCGAGGACGGATAGGCCGCCTTGCCGCCAGGGACGTAGACGCCGACGCGGTCGAGCGGCGTCACGCGCTGGCCCAATTCCGTGCCGTCGGCCTCGGTGAAACTCCAGTCGCGTCCCTTTTGTCGTTCGTGGTAACTGCGAATGCGCGCCGCAGCGGTACCGAGCGCGTCGCTTTGCGCGGTCGGGAGCGACGTGTAGGCCTCGAGCATCTGCGCAGCGGTGATTTCCAGCGCAGCTACCGACGTCGCATCGAGGCGGTCGAAGCGATGCGTGTAATCGAGCAGCGCGGCGTCACCGCGAGCGCGGACATGGGCGACGATTTGTGCCACGGTCGCGTCGATCGCCGGATCCTGATTGGACTCGAAGGCGATCAGCGCCGCGAGTTCGCCGTCGAATCCGGGGGCCGCGGTGTCGAGGCGGCGCACTGCGAGCGGAGTGTTCACGCGGCGCCCGGATTGGCCACACGCGCGAGCGCGTCGAGCAGCGGCTGCACCACGTCGCGCTTCATCTTCAGCGCGCCGGGATTGACCACCAGGCGCGCACTGATCGGCATGATGTCCTCGACCGCGACCAGGTCGTTGGCCTTGAGCGTGTTGCCGGTGGACACGAGGTCGACGATGGCATCGGCCAGCCCGACCAGCGGGGCCAATTCCATCGAGCCGTAGAGCTTGATGAGGTCGACGTGCATGCCCTTGGCCGCGAAATGCTCGCGCGCCGTCTTCACGTACTTGGTCGCGACCCGGATGCGCGCGCCGCGCTGCACCGTGCCTTGCCAGTCATACGAACGCTTGACGGCCACCACGAGGCGGCAACGACCGATGCCCAGGTCGAGCGGCTGGAACAGTCCCTCTCCGCCGTGTTCCAGCAGCACGTCACGGCCGGCCACGCCCACGTCGGCGGCGCCGTACTGCACATAGGTCGGCACATCGGTCGCGCGCATCATCACCAGCGACACATCGGGTCGGTTGGTGGGAAGGATCAGCTTGCGCGACGTCTCCGGATCCTCGGCCGGCACGATGCCCGCCAGCGCGAGCAGCGGCAGCGTTTCCTCGAGGATGCGGCCCTTGGACAGGGCGATGGTCAGCGTGGGCACGGCGGCAATCTCGGCGGCTACCGGAGGAAACCCCCGATTCTACTGGAGCGGGCGAAGCTTTCACTTGTTGCGATCGTAGGCCAGCCGCCCCGCTATGTAGGTGGCGCGAATGGCGCGGTCGTCGCCCAGCGCCATCTGGACCGCGAGCATTTCGTCGAAATCGCGCGCATGACGCATCCGGTAGTCGATGAGCGGCGTCGATTTGAGGTCGAGGACCGTGATGTCGGCCTCGCGGCCGGGCTCGAGGCTGCCTACGCGGTCGTCGAGATCGAGGGCGCGCGCCGCACCGCGCGTCGCCATGTAAAGCGCGCAGGATGGGGGCAGCGCGTATCCCGACATCTGCGCCACTTCGTACGCCGCCTGCATCGTGCGCAGCATCGAAAAGTTGGTGCCTCCGCCCAAGTCAGTCGCCAAGGCAACCCCAACGGGGCGCTCGGACTGCTTTGCGGCCTTCAGGTTGAAGTGGCCGCTGCCGAGGAAATTGTTGGACGTCGGGCAATGCGCAAGCGCAGTGCCCGTTTCACTCAAGAAACGAAAGTCGCTCTCGTCCAGGTGGATTCCGTGACCATAAATCGTTCGGTGGCCGGTGAGCCCGAAATGCGCGTACACGTCGAGGTAGCTTTTCCGCGCTGGGAATAATTCACGCACCCATGCCACTTCCGCCGTGTTTTCGGACAAATGCGACTGGACCCAGGCGTCCGGATGCTCGCGTTTCAGCGCTCCGGCGGCTTCGAGTTGTGCGGGACTGGAGGTCACCGCAAAGCGCGGCGTGATCGCGTACCCGAGCCTGCCCTTGCCGTGCCAGCGGTCCAGCAGCGCCTTTGATTCGTCATAGCCGCGCTGCGCCGTGTCCGTGAGGTCGGCGGGCGCGTGGCGGTCCATCAGCACCTTGCCCGCGATCATGCGCAAGCCAAGCTTTTGCGCTTCATCGAAAAACACGTCCACCGAGACGGGATGCACGGTGCCGAAGACGGCGGCCGTCGTGATCCCATGGCGCAGATTTTCCGCGAGGTACACCTTCGCAACTTCGCGCGCGTGCCGTTCATCCGCAAAACGGCGTTCCATCGGGAATGTGTAATCCGCGAGCCAGTCGAGCAGGGACTTGCCGCCCGCGCCGATCACGGGAACCTGCGGGTAATGGACGTGGCCATCGATGAAGCCCGCGGTGATCATTGCATTGGCGTAAGCAATGACAGGTGTCCCCGCCGGCAGCCGGGCCGACACATCGCGCGCGGCGCCGCAATCCACGATGCGGTCGTCGGCCATAGCGACGATGGCGTCGGATTCGTAATGACGGGTCGCCGCAACGCCTTCGACGAACGGATCGCCGGAAAACGTGACGAGCGCGCCGCGGATGGCCGTCACGCCGGATATCATTGGCGTGCCGTGCGCACGTTGGGCGGGGCGGGGC
>JAYTIR010000013.1:0-2454 GCA_043731765.1 Burkholderiales bacterium | reverse complement strand
GCGGCCTTGGCCACGGCGCAGGACACCGCGAGGATCGCGTTGGCTCCCAGGCGGCCTTTGTTGTCGGTCCCGTCGAGATCGATCAACGTGTGGTCGATGAAGCCTTGCTCCGACGCGTCGAGGCCGAGAATGGCTTCGCAGATTTCGGTGTTGACGTTGTCGACGGCTTTCAGCACGCCCTTGCCGAAGTACCGCGCTGCGTCGCCGTCGCGCAGTTCGATCGCCTCCTTGGAGCCTGTGGATGCGCCCGAAGGCACGGCCGCGCGGCCGGAGACGCCCGACTCGAGGACGACGTCGGCTTCGATGGTGGGGTTGCCGCGGGAATCAAGGATTTCGCGGGCGATGACGTCGACGATGGCGCTCATGGTTTCTTGGGATCAGTGGTCAGGGATCAGAGGCGGCACCTGCCGCCATCAGTTCGTTTTCAGGGAAACCGCTGCGCTTCACGGCAGCATCCAACTCCGACAGCGTTTCCAGCAACGCGCGCATCCGCGCCAATGGCCACGCATTGGGGCCGTCGGACAGCGCCTTTTCAGGTTGCGGATGGGTCTCCATGAAAACCCCGGCCACGCCAGCGGCGACGGCCGCGCGCGCCAATACCGGCACGAATTCGCGTTGCCCGCCGGAAGACGTGCCCTGTCCGCCTGGCAACTGCACCGAATGTGTCGCGTCGAACACGACGGGGCATCCGGTATCGCGCATGATCGCCAGCGAGCGCATGTCGGACACCAGGTTGTGGTAACCGAAGGATGCGCCGCGTTCACACACGAGAATGTTGTCGCCGCCGCTCGCGGCCTTGGCCTTGGCCACGACCTGCTTCATGTCCTCGGGCGCAAGAAACTGGCCCTTCTTGATGTTCACGGGCTTGCCCGAGCGCGCGACAGCCTGGATGAAATCCGTTTGCCGGCACAGGAACGCTGGCGTCTGCAGCACGTCCACCACGGCGGCTACCGTCGCAATCTCGTCCACCGTATGCACGTCCGTGAGCACCGGCACGTCGACCTGCCTTCGCACTTCCTCGAGAATGCGCAGGCCCTCCTCCATTCCCGGACCGCGAAACGACGCGTGCGAACTGCGGTTGGCCTTGTCGTACGACGACTTGAAGATGAACGGGATGGCCAGCGACGCGCAGATCGCCTTGAGCTCGCCGGCAACATCGACCTGCAACTGGCGCGATTCCACCACGCAGGGACCGGCGATCAGGAACAGCGGCCGGTGGAGCCCGACGTCGTAGCCACAGAGCTTCACTGATGCTCAGTTCGACGTGACCAGCTCGGCCATGGGCTGCGACACGCCGCCGAGGTCGCGCTGTTGACGGTCGAGCGCGGCTTTGACGAAGCTGATGAACAGTGGATGACCACGCCGGGGATTCGATGTGAATTCCGGGTGGAACTGGCAGCCGAAGAACCATGGGTGGTTCGGCAACTCGACCATCTCGACCAAATCTCCGGCAGTGGCGCTTTTGGCGCGCGCGCCTACGGCAAGGCCGGCCGCTTCGATGCGCGAGAGGTAATGGTTGTTCACCTCGTAGCGGTGGCGATGCCGTTCGGACACCGTCGTTGTTCCGTAAATCCGGTGCGCGAGCGAACCCGGCACGACCTCGCACGGCTGTGCGCCCAGGCGCATCGTGCCGCCCATGTCCGAGTTCTCGGTGCGCTTTTCGATCGAACCGTCGCGGTTCTGCCATTCGGTAATGAGCGCCACCACCGGATGCGGCGTGGAGGGATCGAATTCCGTGCTGTTGGCATCCCGCAATCCGGCGAGGTGCCGCGCGCATTCGATCACGGCCAGCTGCATGCCGAGACAGATGCCGAGATAGGGGATGCCGTTCTCGCGCGCGAGACGCACGGCCATCAGCTTGCCTTCGACGCCACGCTTGCCGAATCCTCCCGGGACCAGTATCGCGTCCATGCCTCGCAATGCGTCGACGCCGTCGCGTTCCAGCACTTCCGAATCGACATAATGGATGCGGACCTTGGCGCGGGTGTGCACGCCCGCGTGGATCAGAGCCTCGGACAGCGACTTGTACGATTCGGTCAGGTCGACATATTTGCCGACCATCGCGATGTGCACCTCATGGTGCGGATGTTCGAGCGCATCGACCAGTCTGTGCCATGTTCCAAGATCGGCCGGCGGCGGGTCGATGTGGAGCTTCTTGCAGACGATGACGTCGAGACCTTCGGCGTGCAGCATGCCGGGAATCTTGTAGATCGTGTCGGCGTCCAGCGCAGGGATGACCGCTTCCTCCGGAACGTTGGTGAACAGCGAGATTTTCTTGCGGTCGCTATCGGGGACCGGCCGATCCGCGCGGCACAGCACGACGTCCGGCTGGATGCCGATTTCGCGCAGCTCCTTGACCGAGTGCTGGGTCGGCTTGGTTTTCATCTCGCCCGCCGTCGGAATGTACGGCAGCAGCGTCAGGTGGACATAGCAGACGTTGTCGCGACCAAGCGT
>JAYTIR010000012.1:0-1829 GCA_043731765.1 Burkholderiales bacterium | reverse complement strand
ACGTCCTTCCACTACTCGGCCGCGCACAATTCGGCCGTGAACAAGGCCTACGTCGCGGACTACAAGAAGGCCAATCCAACCATGCGTCCGAATTTCATGGGTGTAGGTGGCTACGACGGCATGCAGCTCATCTACAAGGCGCTCGAAGCGACCAAGGGTACGACCAACGGCGATGCGCTGATTGCGGCGATGAAGGGGCTGTCGTGGGAAAGCCCGCGTGGCCCGATCACGATCGACGCGCAGACGCGCGAAACCATTCAGAACGTTTACATACGGAAGGTCGAGCGCGTCGGCGGGGAACTCTACAACGTGGAATTCGAAACGATTCCCGCCGTGAAGGACCCTACCAAAGTACCGAAGTAAACGATCCCGCGCCGGATTTGCCTTGACGGGCGACGCCTGACCAGCGCGGGCTTCGCCTCCGGCTCTGCACATGCTGACCATCCTCTTCGACGGCGTCGCGTACGGCATGCTGCTGTTCCTGCTCGCATCCGGCCTGGCCGTCACGCTCGGGCTCATGAATTTCGTGAACCTGGCGCACGGCGCATTCGCGATGGCCGGAGGCTATCTTACCGCGGTGCTCTCCAACCGGATGGGCGTGCCATTTCTCGTCTGCCTGCCGCTCGCGTTTCTCTTTTCGGCAGCGCTGGGCGCGGTGTTGGAACCTACACTCTATCGGCGACTCTACCAGCACCCGCACCTGGACCAGGTGCTGTTCTCCATCGGTCTCGTCTTTATGTCCGTCGCCGCCGTCGATTATTTTTTCGGATCGACGCAGCAGTTCGTACGTATTCCGGGGTTCCTGCGGCAGCGCTTCGAGATCGCCGGCGTCGGCATCGGTGCCTACCGCTTGTTCATCATCGTCGTTTGCGGCGTCCTGGCGCTCGTGTTGCAAACCGTGCTGACCCGAACGCGTTTCGGCAGCCGGCTGCGCGCCGCGGTCGATGATCCGCGCGTCGCGTCGGGTCTCGGAATCGACGTCAACAAGATTTTCCTGGTGACCTTCGCCTTCGGATCCGGGCTGGCCGGCCTGGGCGGCGCGCTGGGTGCGGAAATCCTCGGCCTCGATCCGACCTTTCCGCTCAAGTTCATGATCTATTTTCTGATCGTGGTCGCGGTCGGGGGCACGACGACGATCACCGGCCCCTTGCTGGCGTCGCTGCTCCTGGGCATCGCCGACGTCACCGGCAAGTACTACGTGCCCAAACTCGGCGCATTCATCATCTACAGCGTGATGATCGCCATCCTGATGGTGCGCCCGCAGGGACTGTTCGCGCGGGCCGGCGGACGATGACCGAAGTTCCTATCGGCACTGCGCCGGCAAGCTTGTCCCAGGCATTTGCGCGCGGGCCACGCGTGCGCGCGTGGGAAATGGCAATCTGGATCGTGGCATTGCTGGCGTGGTTCGTCCTGCCGAGGCAGGCGCCGATGTTGAACCAAATGGCGATCCTTGCGCTCTTCGCCGTTTCGCTCGATCTCATCCTCGGATACGCCGGCATCGTCTCGCTGGGTCACGCGGCTTTTTTCGGCACCGGCGCGTACGTGGCCGCATTGTTCGCAAAACATTGGGTGCCCGATCCTCTGGCGGGGCTCGCGGTCGCCGCGGTCGCTGCCGCTTTGCTCGGATTGGCCACGAGCGTTCTGGTACTGCGTGGCTCGGACCTGACGCGGCTGATGGTCACGCTTGGCGTTGCGTTGATCCTGTATGAATTGGCCAACCGATTCGACGGGGTCACCGGCGGCGCCGACGGCCTGCAAGGCGTGGTCATGGGCCCGCTGCTCGGGATCTTCGCCTTCGACATGGGCGGCCGGGTCGCGTTTCTTTATAG
>JAYTIR010000011.1:0-2916 GCA_043731765.1 Burkholderiales bacterium | reverse complement strand
CCACGTTGCTTCGCCTCGACCAGCTTGTGCTGTGACGGTATTATCACGAAGTAGACGTTCCACGCCATGATCGTGCCCATCATCGCGCCAACCTGCAGGAACATCGCGCGACCGCTGTACACATGCGACAGTCCCCAGGCGACGGCGACAAAAAACACTATCATCACCACGGCGAGAAGTCTTTCGCGCTCGAGGCCGGCGCGCTTGCACAACTGGTCGTAGAACACCCAGCCCGCCAACATCAGCACCATTGATATCGCAACGGCCTGCCAGGGCGACAGGTCCGCCACGCTGCGGTCGATCATGTAGATGTCCGCGTGCGCGTAATACATGACAATGAACAGCGCGAACCCCGATATCCACGTCCAGTAGGCCTCCCATTTGAACCAGTGGAGTGGCTGCGGAAGCGTTGCGGGCGCCACGCGGAATTTCTGCACGTGGTAGAAGCCGCCGCCGTGAATGGCCCAGAGCTCCCCGCCGATACCTTCGTCCGTGTCCTCCTTTTTCGCTGGCGGCAGGAGACTCAAGTCGAGGAAGACAAAATAGAACGACGACCCGATCCATGCGATGCCGGTGATCAGGTGGACCCATCGGAGCAGCAGTTGCAGCCACTCGTTCGCGTAGGCTTCCATGCGGTGCCCGCTCAGTTGACAGACTCAGTTGCCACCTTGGTTGCCAGACTCAGCTGCCGCGATACGTGGCGTAGCTCCACGGCGAAACCAGCAGCGGCACGTGGTAATGCGTGGACGCGTCGCCGATGCCGAAATCGAGCACGACTTCGTCCAGGAACGGCGGGTCCGGCAGCGCAAAGCCGGCCTTGGCAAAATAGATGCCCACGGCAAAGACCAGTCGATAGCGCCCCGGCGCGAACGCCGCGCCTTCGAGCAAGGGCTGATCGCAGCGGCCATCACCGTTGGTCACCGCATCGCGAATGAGCGCGTATTGATCACCCAGGTTGCGGTACAAGGTCACCGTGATGCCCGCCCCCGGCTGGCCGCGCGCGGTGTCCAGTACGTGCGTAGTGAGACGTCCCATCGGCGGCCTCCCTGGCGTGCCTCCCGAGGCGCTGCTGTCCCGGGCGATTGCTTTGGTGGTCAGGATTGCATACAGTTTCCACATCCATTGTATGCGATCGTCCGCACAATCCATCAAGCCCCGCCGTTACGCAAATGAGGTTGGCCTGAAATGACCCATGCCGCTCCGCTCGATCCCGACTATCCGCGAGACATGGTGGGATATGGCCCTTCTCCTCCGCACGCGCAATGGCCCGGTGGTGCGCGGATCGCGGTGCAATTCGTCCTCAACTACGAGGAAGGCGCCGAAAACTCCGTCCTGCACGGCGACGTTGCCTCCGAGACTTTCCTTTCGGAAATCGTGGCGGCACAGCCGTTTGCCGCACGCCACATGTCGATGGAATCGCTCTACGAGTACGGATCACGCGCCGGCGTATGGCGGTTGCTGCGATTGTTCCGCGAACGCGGTATGCCGCTTACGGTGTTTGGCGTGGGCATGGCGCTCGCGCGCAATCCGTCCGTTGTCGACGCATTCCTGGAAGACGGCCACGAAATCGCGAGCCACGGATGGCGCTGGATCTCCTATCAGCAAATCGACGAGAACCTCGAGCGCGAACACGTGGCGCTGGCCGTTGAAACCATCGCGCGACTCACCGGACGGCCCCCCGACGGCTGGTACACGGGCCGCGACAGCCCGAACACGCGGCGGCTCGTGGTGGAACAGGGCGGATTCCTCTACTCGGCCGACGGCTATGGCGACGACCTTCCGTATTATGCGGCGGTGCTCACGCGCTCGGGCGTTGCACCATTCCTTATCGTGCCCTATGCGCTCGACACCAATGACATGCGTTGCGTCACGATCCAGGGGTTCAACAGTGGCGACCAGTTTTACTCATACCTCAAGGATGCGTTCGACGTGCTCTACACGGAGGGCGACCCCAAGGGATTGAACGCGCCCAAGATGCTGTCGGTCGGACTGCATTGCCGGCTCGGCGGTCGCCCCGGCCGTGCCGCGGCCGTCGCACGCTTCCTCGACTACGTCCGCCAGCACGAAGACGTCTGGGTCGCGCGCCGCGTGGACATTGCGCGGCACTGGCGGAACCGCTTTCCCTGTCCTCCGCGGTCCTGACGCAGGGCTTGCGCGTGCAGCTTGCCGAATTGAACCGGATGGACCGCAACGCGTTCGTCGCTGCGCTTGGCGGAACCTTCGAGCACTCGCCGTGGGTGGCGGAGCGAAGCGCGGGCGACAGGCCCTTCGCGAGCATCGGCGCGTTGCATGCCGCCATGGTCGCGGCAATGGAGCGTGCATTGCCTAGCGAACAACTGGCGCTGCTGCAAGCGCATCCGGAGCTTGCCGGCAAGGCGGCGATCCGTGGTGAGTTGACCGCCGATTCGACGCGCGAGCAGGGGGGCGCCGGACTCGACCATTGCTCGCCGTCGGAACTTGCGCGGATCACCGATCTCAACCGGCGCTACGTCGCAAAATTCGGCTTCCCCTTCATCGTCGCGGTGAAAGGTCATGACCGGCATGGTGTCCTGAAGGAATTCGCGCGCCGCGTGGAACAGGATCGCGCAACGGAATTTCCGGAAGCGCTGCGACAGGTGGCCCGGATCGCGCGTTTCCGCCTGGAGGCGTTCATCGATCGCTGAACCGCGCCGGTCGGCACCCTATACTGCGCAACTTCACCAACGCGACCCTGCCGCAAATGGAAAAATTCCCGAAGGACATCTACACCGAGCCGGAACCGGACGCCGACACGCTCGCCAACCTCGGACCGCTCACCGGACTGGCCGGCATCTGGACTGGCGCGCGCGGCCTCGACGTCAATCCGAAGGCCGACGGCCCCGAACGGCAGGCGTTCATCGAGAACTACGAACTGCAGCCGATCGATGCGCAGACCAA
>JAYTIR010000010.1:0-9161 GCA_043731765.1 Burkholderiales bacterium | reverse complement strand
CTGAACTGAAATCCATTCGCCGCGCGTTTTCTGTTCAGCCCGAACCCGCGCAGCCCTGCTGCCGCCACGCTTCATAGACGGCGACGGCCACGGCGTTGGACAGGTTGAGACTGCGCACGCCGGGCCGCATCGGAATGCGCAGGCGGGCGTCGGGCGCGATCTCCGAGACGATGGCGTCCGGCAATCCCGCGGTCTCGCAACCGAAGACCAGGACGTCGCCGGGGAGGAACCGCGCATCGTAGAGGGAACGCGTGCCCGCGGTCGTCAGCGCGAAGAAACGCCGGACGCGCTGTGGGTCGAGCGCCGCGCGGCACGCGCCCCAATCGCGGTGGACGGCAACACGCGCGTACTCGTGGTAGTCGAGCCCGGCGCGTTTCAATTCGCGATCGTCCATCCTGAATCCCAGCGGTTCGACCAGATGCAGCTCGGTCGCCGTGTTTGCCGTGAGCCGAATCACGTTCCCCGTATTCGGCGGAATTTCCGGGTGAACCAGAACCACGGCGAACATCGTAAGTCCTTCATGGAGGTTGCGTCGGCGGAAGTGTACGCGCGACCGCCCACGCCTCGACGCTGTGGGCGCCGGCACGCAGCACCGCGTTGGCCGCGGAGGCGAGCGTTGCGCCGGTGGTCATCACGTCATCGACGACGGCGATGCGCCGACCTGCAACTGAAGGATCGGCGGCAAATGCGCCGCGAACGTTTCTGGCGCGCTCTTTCCATGGCAGTGCCGCCTGTGCCGGCGTGTCGCGCGTGCGGCGCAGGCCAGGCATCATGGTCACGCCGGTATTACGAGACACGCGACGCGCGATTTCCGCGGCCTGGTCGAATCCGCGCGCGCGCTGGCGAGACTGCGCGAGCGGTAACGCAACGAGCGCATCCGGCCACGGTGCGCCTGTTGGCCGTTGTGCGACTCTCTCGCTCAGCGCTGCCGCGAAGAAGTCCGCATGCGACAACCGCCCGCCATACTTGAACGCCTGCAGGAGGCGATCGAGCGGAAAGTCGTACGCGAACGCGGCAAATGCGGCCGCGAACGGTGGCGGACGGGCGAGGCACGCACCGCAGACGGCGCCGCCCGGCGCGGGAAGGGCGCACAGCGGACAGGCGCTACCGATGCGAGGCAGGCCCGCCCTGCACGCGACACAGACCGGCAACTCGCCGCTCGGCGCCGCGCAAAACGCGCACTGTTGCGGCAAGCTTCGCTGACAAATCTTCGTCAATTCAAGCCACACGGACCGCCGGGGCCCGTCATGGTTGTTAAATTTTTCGGCCGCAAAATTTGACAATGTCCAAGGGCTCATCGACACTCCACCGGAATGACCCGATTCCAGTATCCCTCCATTGCACGGATGCCGATATCAGCCGAAAGCATGATCAACCAATGACTGAACTCGCCACGGTCAGTTTCCCGCCGACCCGCGCGACTGACTCCGCCGCGCCTCCACGCTGGAGCGTCGATGCCATCGCCGCGTTGTTCGAGTTGCCGTTCAACGATCTCGTCTTCCGCGCACAGGAAGTGCATCGCGCGCACCACGCGCCCAACGCCGTGCAATTGTCCACGCTGGTCTCGATCAAGACCGGCGGCTGCCCGGAAGATTGCGGATATTGTCCGCAGGCGGCGCGTTATCACACCGGCGTCGACAACGAGGCCATGCTCGACGTTGTCGATGTCGTCGCCGCCGCGCGCGCGGCGAAGGAAGCCGGCGCGTCCCGCTTCTGCATGGGCGCTGCCTGGCGCGGTCCGAAAGATCGCGATCTTGAGCCGGTGCTGGCGATGGTGAGCGAAGTCAAGGCACTGGGTCTGCAAACCTGCGCCACGTTGGGGATGCTCAAGGATGGCCAGGCAGAGCGCCTGCGCGACGCGGGCCTCGATTACTACAACCACAACCTCGACACCTCGCCCGAATTCTACGGCGAGATCATTTCGACCCGCGACTACCAGGACCGCCTCGACACGCTCGATCGTGTGCGCAGTGCAGGAATGCACGTCTGTTGCGGTGGCATCGTCGGCATGGGCGAGTCGCGGCGTGAGCGCGCGGGGTTGATCGCGCAACTCGCCAATCTCGATCCGTATCCGGAGTCGGTGCCGATCAATCATCTCGTGCAGGTCGAGGGCACGCCGCTGCATGAAAAATTTCACGGCGACGCGGCGCTCGATCCGCTGGAATTCGTGCGCACGATTGCAATCGCGCGCATCACGATGCCCAAGGCAATGGTCCGCCTGTCCGCCGGCCGCCGCGAAATGGGCGAGCCGGTGCAGGCGTTGTGTTTCCTGTCGGGTGCCAATTCGATCTTCTACGGCGACAAGCTGCTGACCACCGGCAATCCCGACGTCGGGGCCGACCGCGCGTTGTTCGCGAAGCTGGGATTGTCGCCGCTCGACCTCCCCCAATAGAGATTGTGGCGACCACGCTGATCGCCGGGTTGGACGCGGCGCTCGATGCGCGGCGGACCGCGGGACTCGAACGCCGCCGGACGGCCATCGAATCGCCGCAGGGTCCACGTATCACCGAGGCGGGGCGCGAACTCGTCGCGTTCGCCAGCAATGATTACCTGGGACTGGCCAACGATTCGCAAGTGGTCGCGGCGGCGCGTGACGCGGCGTCCCGCTGGGGCGTGGGCGCCGGGGCCTCGCATCTCATCTGCGGACATTTCGTGCCGCACGATGCACTGGAAGCGGAACTCGCGGCGTTCGTGGCGCCCTGTGTCGACGCGCGCGCGCTGACTTTCTCGTCCGGGTATCTGGCCAACCTCGCCATACTTTCATCGCTGGCGGGACGCAGCGATGCGATCTTCGCCGACCGATTGAATCACGCGTGTCTCAACGACGGCGCGTGGCTTTCACGCGCGGCTTTCGTCCGCTATCCGCATGGCGACGTCACAGCGCTGGAACGCCGTCTCGCGGAGTCGAAGGCAAAACGCAAAATAATCGCCACCGATGCCGTGTTCAGCATGGACGGCGACCTGGCACCGCTGCCGCGCCTGCTCGAACTCGCGGATGCGCACGATGCGTGGCTCGTCGTCGACGATGCGCACGGCTTCGGCGTGCTGGGCGAAGGCCGCGGCAGTCTCGCCCACTTCGGCCTCGCGTCGGAGCGGATCATATACATGGGAACGTTGGGAAAGGCCGCCGGCGTGGCGGGCGCATTCGTCGCCGCGCATGCGTCGGTGATCGAAACGCTTATACAGACGGCGCGTCCCTACATTTACACGACGGCGGCGCCGCCGCTGCTGGCCGCGGCGGTGCGCGTAGCACTTGCGATCATCCGCGACGACACCGGACGCCGCGCTCATCTGGCGCGCTTGATTGCGCAGTTCCGTGAGGGTGCGCGCGATCTGCCATGGCCGTTGCCAGCTTCGTCGACGGCGATTCAGCCGCTCGTGATTGGCGACAGCCGCGCGGCGATGGACGTCGCGGGTGCGCTACGCGAGCGCGGATTCTGGGTGCCTGCGATCCGGCCGCCTACAGTGCCCCATGACACGGCGCGCCTTCGCGTGTCGCTCTCGGCCGCGCACACGACGGAAGACGTTATCGCGTTGCTCGCGGCGCTGCATGCGATCGCAAGCGTCCGAACCCAGTGAGCGCCGCCGGGCCGTCCGGAGGACGCCTGCACGAGCGGGGCGAAGCCCAGGCTCGAAGAGCGCGTCCGCGAGTGCTGGCGGCGGCCGACACGCATTTGCTTCGTTGCGCACACCCGCGCAAGGAGGCCGCACGGAATTGCACCCCTGCAACCGTGGGGCTTCAATGAGCAGGTTGTCGATCCAGTCCACCGGTCATGGCCCGCCGCTGGTGCTTCTGCATGGATGGGCGATGCATTCCGGAATCTGGGGGCCGATCATTGCGCAACTCGCGTGCCATCATCGCGTGCATGCGGTCGACCTGCCGGGACATGGCTTCAGCGCGCCGGTCACTCCCTGTACGCTCGACGCGATGGTCGCTGCGGTCGATTCGGCGTTCGACGGCGAAGCACAGCCGCTCGCGGTCCTGGGCTGGTCGATGGGGGGGTTGGTCGCGATGCGCTGGGCGAATTCGCGGCCGGCGCGGGTGAACCGGTTGGCGCTCGTCTGCACGACGCCACGGTTTGTCGCCGGCGCCGAGTGGCCGCACGCGATGTCAATGGAAACGCTCACTCGCTTCGGCGACGAACTGCACGTCGCATGGAAGCTGACGGTGCAGCGCTTCCTTGCGCTCCAGGTGCACAACAGCGAACACGGCCGCGCGACGCTCGCGGCATTGCGCGAGCAATTGTGGGCGCGCGGGGAACCATCGCGAACCGCTCTTTCGGCCACGCTGGACCTGCTGACCACGGCCGACTTGCGCGATGATGCGCCACGCATTGCGCAACCCACGCTCGTGGTCGCGGGCGGCCGCGACACGCTCTGCTGGCCGGCAGCGGGGCGTTGGCTGGCTGCGGCGATTCCGGGCGCGCGTTTCGAGGAAGTCGCGGGCGCGGCGCATGCGCCGTTCCTGTCGCACCGCGACGAATTGTTCGCATTGCTGGAGGGATTCCTTGACGCCCACTGAGCCGCGGTTTCCGGCGCCCGATCCACGCGAAGTCGATCCGCGCGCGGTGCGTCGCGCATTCGCCCGCGCCGCGGCGACCTACGACGCGGCGGCAGTGCTGCAGCGGGAAGTCGGCTCGCGCATGGCGTCGCGCCTCGATTACATCAAGGTCGCGCCGCGAATGATCCTCGATGCGGGCTGCGGCACGGGTGAGGCGGTCGGCGAACTCGCGGTGCGCTACACCGGAGCGCGCGTGGTGGCGCTCGATGTGGCGTTGCCCATGGTCGAGGCCGCGCGCGAACGCGCCCGGCGCGCCCGGTCGCTGTTTCGCCGGCTGCTTCCGGAAGCGCTCTCCGGAGGGGGGGCGGCGACGCCGCTCTTTGTCTGCGGCGACGTCAACATGCTGCCGCTGCCGGGCGTCGCGTTCGACCTGGTCTGGAGCAACCTCGCGCTGCAATGGGTGAACGACCTGCCGCGCGTATTCGCCGAAATGCGCCGCGTGATGAAGGTCGGTGGTCTGTTCACGTTCACCACCTTCGGTCCGGACACGCTGAAGGAAATCCGTGGCGCGTTTGCGCGCGTCGACGGCCACACGCACACGAACCGCTTCACCGACATGCACGACATCGGCGACATGCTGGTTGCCGCGGGCTTTGCGGACCCGGTGATGGACATGGAGCAGATGACGCTGACCTACTCCGACGCGAGTGCGCTGATGCGCGAGTTGAAGCATCTTGGCGCCACCAACGCCACGCGCGGCCGGCCACGCGGATTGATGGGACGAAGGCGCTGGCAACGCACGCTTGCCTTGCTCGAGGCCATGCGGCAGGACGGTCGCATTCCCGCAACCTTCGAGGTGGTGTACGGCCACGCGTGGAAAGGCGAGCCCAGGCGTACCGCGGAAGGACACCCGATCGTGAAGCTCTCTCGTCCGGGACGCTGAACAACGTGGCGCGCGGCATCTTCGTTACGGGCACCGATACGGGCGTGGGAAAGACCGTCGTCGCCGTCGCCCTCCTGCGCGCGCTGGTCGCGTCCGGATTGCGCGCTGCCGGAATGAAGCCCGTGTCTGCGGGAATTGAACCCGGTGGCTCCGTGAATGCCGACGTTGCCGCATTGTCAGCAGCCGGCAATGTCGATGCGCCGCTCGCCGACCGCAACCCGTTCGCGTTGGTGCCGGCCATCGCGCCGCACCTGGCCGCTGTGCAGGCCGGCGTCGGCATCGATCTCGCGGTGATTGCGGCGGCCTACGCGCGGCTGGCCGCGCGGGCGGACGTCGTCGTGGTGGAAGGTGCCGGTGGCGTGCTGGTTCCACTCGACGCGCGGCACGACATGCTCGACATAGCGAAGCGGCTGCACTTGCCGGTGCTGCTCGTCGTGGGAATGCGTTTGGGCTGCCTCAACCATGCGTTGTTGTCGGTGGCGGCGATTCGTTCGCGCGACCTGCGGTTGTCCGGTTGGGTCGCCAACTGCATCGATTCGCAGATGCGTGCGGTGGAGGCCAATATCGATGATCTCGCGCTTCGCTTGCCCGCACCGTTGGTCGCCAAAGTCGCGTGGGGAGCGTCCCCCATTCTGTTCCCCGGGGAACTGGACAAACTGGGCCTGTGATCTTTGTCGCGGCGCGTGCGACCCGCCCCGCACGCACATTTTGCGGGGCGTACAACAGCATTTTCCAACTGGCCGGAGGCACGCTTTCCGTGCTAATATTTTGCGGTTTTGCAGTGTTGTTGCCGCGCCCGCAGGCCGCAACAGGCGATGGATTCGCAAACATGAAGTCGATTGGGGAAAGCATGGGTCGTAATCTCTGGGGACACGGGGCGCTGGCCCGGATGCTTGCGAACGGACGGGCCGCAATGGCGGCGCTTGCCGCCCTGGCGCCAGGCGTGGCGAAGGCGGCGTTCGATTTCGACCTGCAGCCGCCGGTGACGCCGATCGCGCAGCAGATGTACGACCTCAACGTGTACATTTTCTGGATCTGCGTGATCATCTTCTGCGCCGTGTTCGGCGTGATGTTCTATTCGATGTTCAAGCACCGCAAATCGGTCGGGCACAAGGCCGCGCAATTCCAC
Source organism: Burkholderiales bacterium (assembly GCA_043731765.1). Classification (GTDB taxonomy): domain Bacteria; phylum Pseudomonadota; class Gammaproteobacteria; order Burkholderiales; family Casimicrobiaceae; genus VBCG01. The sequence continues at coordinate 2,588 of JAYTIR010000010.1, read as the reverse complement.
GAAAACACCACCGTGGAAATTATCTGGACCGTGATCCCGTTCGTGATCCTCCTGGTCATGGCGTGGCCGGCAACCAAGACGATCCTCGCGATGAAGGATACGTCCGCTCCCGACCTGACGATCAAGGTCACGGGCTATCAGTGGAAGTGGGGCTACGACTATCTGCAGGAGGGCTTTGGTTTCTACTCGAACCTTTCAACCCCGCTCGCGCAGATCGAAAATCGCGAACCGAAAAGCGTCAACTACCTTCTCGAAGTCGACCACCCGATGGTCGTGCCGATCGGCGCCAAGGTACGGGTGATCATCACCGCCGGCGACGTCATCCACTCGTGGTCGGTGCCCGCTTTCGGTGTGAAACAGGACGCGATCCCCGGTTTCGTCCGCGACGCGTGGTTCAAGGCAGAGAAGTTGGGAACATACCGCGGCCAATGCTCGGAGCTGTGCGGCAAGGAGCACGGCTTCATGCCCGTTGTGGTTGAGGTGAAATCCAAAGTCGATTACGCGGCATGGGTCGCCGCGCAAAAGCTGAAAGTGGCCGCGGCCGCGGAAGACCCGAACAAGGTCTGGACGGAAGCCGACCTGGCCGCGAAGGGCGCAACCATTTACGCGGCGAACTGCGTCGCGTGCCACCAGGCCAGCGGCAAAGGCGTGCCGGGTGCGTTCCCCGCGCTCGACGGCTCGAAGATCGTGAACGGTCCCGCAGATGCGCAGATCGCGCTGGTGCTGGACGGCAAGGCGGGCACCAACATGCCGCCTTGGAAGCAGCTTTCCAATACCGACATCGCGGCGGTGATTACCTACACGCGCAATTCGTGGGGCAATCACAGTGGCGATGCGATCCAGCCTTCAGCAATACTCGCGGCGCGGAAATGACGAGAGTTTTTCACGCACTTTCCACGTCGAATTGTCTGGCTCCGCCAGCGATTCGGCGGTAGAACCAATCCGGCGAAAAATAGGGTTTTACTTTTCGACGAAGGAGCATTGATGAGCAGCCTGCCCCACGACCACGCCGCCGGCCACGATGATGCGCACGGCTATCACCCGACGGGGCTCATGCGCTGGATCACGACAACCAACCACAAGGACATCGGCACGCTGTACCTGCTGTTCTCGCTGACCATGTTCTTTGTCGGCGGCTGCATGGCGCTGACGATCCGCGCCGAATTGTTCGAGCCCGGGCTGCAGATTGTCCATCCGGAGTTCTTCAACTCGCTGACGACGTTGCACGGCCTGATCATGATCTTCGGCGCGATCATGCCGGCCGCGGTCGGCTTTGCGAACTGGCAGGTCCCGCTGATGATCGGCGCGCCGGACATGGCCTTTGCGCGGATGAACAACTGGAGCTTCTGGCTGCTCCCGCCCGCGGCGTTCATGCTGATCCTGTCGTTCTTCGTTCCCGGCGGTGCGGCCGCCGGCGGCTGGACGCTGTATCCGCCGCTGTCCGTGCAGGCCGGCATGGGCCTCGACCTCACGATCTTCGCCATTCACATCATGGGTGCGTCGTCGATCATGGGGTCGATCAACATCATCACGACGATCCTCAACATGCGCGCGCCCGGCATGACGCTGATGAAGATGCCGATGTTCTGCTGGACGTGGCTCATCACGGCGTACCTGCTGATCGCGGTCATGCCGGTGCTGGCAGGCTCGGTGACGATGCTCCTCACGGACCGCCACTTCCACACGTCATTCTTCAACGCGGCCGGCGGCGGCGACCCGGTCCTGTTCCAGCACGTGTTCTGGTTCTTCGGCCATCCCGAGGTCTACATCATGATCCTGCCTTCGTTCGGGATCATTTCGCAGATCATCCCGACGTTCGCACGGAAGCCGCTCTTCGGCTATGCCTCGATGGTGTACGCGGTGGGGAGCATCGCGATCCTGTCCTTCATCGTCTGGGCGCACCACATGTTCACGGTCGGCATGCCCGCGGCGGGCCTGCTGTTCTACATGTACGCGACCATGCTCATCGCGGTGCCGACCGGCGTCAAGGTTTTCAACTGGCTCGCGACGATGTGGCGGGGCTCGATGACCTTCGAGACGCCGATGCTGTTCGCGATCGGCTTCCTGTTCCTGTTCACGCTGGGCGGCTTCACCGGTCTCGTGCTGGCACTCACACCGATCGACATCCAGCTGCAGGATACCTACTACGTCGTCGCGCATTTCCATTACGTGCTGGTCGCGGGCTCGCTGTTCGCGTTCTTCGGCGGCGCGTATTACTGGCTGCCGAAGTGGACCGGCACGATGTACAACGAGACGCTTGGACAATGGCACTTCTGGTTGTCGATGATTTTCTTCAACATCACGTTCTTCCCGATGCATTTCCTGGGCGTGGCCGGCATGCCGCGCCGGATTCCCGATTACGCGCAGCAGTTCACCGACTGGAACATGGTGGCATCCGTTGGCGCATACGGCTTCGGCCTGGCGCAAATCATCTTCGTGATCGCGCTGATCAAGTGTATCCGCCATGAGGGCGCGAAGGCACCGGCCAAGCCGTGGGAAGGCGCTACCACGCTCGAGTGGACGCTGCCCTCGCCCGCGCCGTATCACACGTTCGAAACGCCTCCCGTGGTCCGGTAGAGCCGACATGG
>JAYTIR010000009.1:0-8464 GCA_043731765.1 Burkholderiales bacterium | reverse complement strand
ATGCTGGCGTTGGCGCCGGTGCTCGCGAAGGAACAGGGCGCCGACGATGGGTTTCGCACCATCATCAACACCGGCCGTGTCGGACAACAGGAAGTCCGGCATATCCACATCCACGTGATCGGTGGCCCGGAACCACTGGGACCGATGGTCCGTCGAACCAAGTAGGGCATAAGGAGATCCATCATGGGTGGCTTGAGCATCTGGCACTGGCTGATCGTACTGGTCGTCGTCGTGCTTATATTCGGAACCAAGAAGCTGACCAATATCGGCAAGGATCTGGGCGGCGCGGTGAAGGGTTTCAAGGAAGGCATGAAAACGGAAGGTGATGGCGCCGCCGGCACCACTGCGGCCGATGCCACGCCGGCGCAGCAGATACCCGGCCAGACCATCGACGCCGAAGTGAAGAAGGAAACCACGCGGTCGTGATACACGCAACTGAGGCACGCGACTGAGGCACGGAACTGAGGCACGGAACTGAGGTACGGACGTAGCACGTCGCGCGTCGCCCGCCCCCTCAATCCAGGGAATCCATCGGCGCATGTTTGACGTAGGCTTTTCGGAAATCGTCCTCATCGCCGTCGTGGCGCTGATCGTGATCGGCCCCGAGCGCCTGCCCAAGGCCGCGCGCACGATGGGCCTGTTATTCGGGCGCTTGCAGCGGTACGTCGGCGACGTCAAGGCCGACATCAACCGCGAAATGGAACTCGACGAGCTGCGCAAGTTGCAGAAACAGGTGCAGGGCGCCGCGCAGGAATTCAAGACGTCGGTCGAATCGGCCGCGCACAACGTGCACGAAGGCGTGCGCGGCGTCGAGCAACAGCTGAACGCCACGGCTGCGGATGCAACACCTTCGGATCCGCTCAAGACCCCGCCGCCGGACCTGGTTTCGGGCGCCAATGAATCCGGCGCCATCCCCGCGGATCCGCCACGCCAGAATTCGTTGCCGGGTTTCGACAAGATCTGACGCCGGATGTCCGACTCATCTCCCAATTCAGCGCCCGAAGCCTCCGTGCAGGACACGTTCCTGTCGCATCTGGTCGAACTGCGCTCGCGCCTGATGCACGCCATCATCGCGGTCCTGGTGGTGTTCGTCCTGCTGTTCCCCTGGGCGAAGGAAATCTACTCGCTCCTGGCCCAGCCGATGCTGCGCGCGTTGCCAAGTGGCGCGCAGATGATCGCCACGGACGTCACCGGTACCTTTCTCGTGCCGCTCAAGGTGACGTTGATGGCGGCGTTCCTGATCGCGCTGCCCTACGTGCTGTGGCAGGCGTGGGCCTTCGTCGCCCCCGGTCTCTACCACAACGAAAAGCGCCTGGCCCTCCCGGTGATCGCGTCGAGCGTCGTGTTCTTCATGATTGGAATGGCCTTCGCCTATTTTTTCGTGTTCCCGGTGATGTTCAGTTTCTTCGCCGGATACACGCCCGCCGGCGTGACGATGATGACCGACATCGAAAAGTACCTGTCGTTCGTCCTCACGATGTTTGTCGCGTTCGGCATCACGTTCGAGGTGCCCGTCATCGTCGTCGTGCTGGTGCGGATGCGCGTGGTCAAGCTCGAGAAACTGCGCTCGATCCGTCCCTACGTGATCGTCGGCGCCTTCGTGGTGGGCGCGATCTTCACGCCGCCGGACGTGATTTCGCAGCTGATGCTCGCGGTTCCGTTGTGGCTGCTGTACGAACTCGGCCTGTTGATCGCGCGGTTCGTCAACGTGCCGGAGGTTGACGCCGTCGAGGAAAAGGCCGTCGCCAAATAGCGCTGCGAAAGCGCGTGTGTATCACTGCTCGGCAGGCTTCGGGCGCTTTCCCACCAACACGTCGATGTCGACGGGTTTGCCGTCCCTGACCAGCCGCACCTTGGTACTCGCTCCGGGCGATAATTCGGCGATGCGCGCGAGCAATTGCGGCACGCTGCGCGTGGGCTTGCCGCCCACTTCAACGACGACGTCGCGCGCCAGGATCCCGGCATGCTCCGCGGGTCCGCCCCGCTGCATGCTGCGGATCAGGACGCCTTCCGCCGGGGAAAGCGACAGCGCCTGCGCCAGGTCCGGAGTCAGCGGCTGCGGCTCGATGCCGAGCCAGCCGCGAGTCACTTCACCGTCGCGGATGATCTGCTCGAACACCGTGCGCGCAAGCGACACCGGTATCGCGAAGGCGATGCCGTTCGAGCTGCCGGTCTGCGAAAAGATGGTGCTGTTGATGCCGATGAGATTGCCTGCGGTATCGATGAGCGCGCCGCCGGAATTGCCCGGGTTGATCGCGGCATCGGTCTGGATGAAATCCTCGAAACGGTTGACGCCCAGGTAGTTCCGCCCCAGCGCGCTGACAATGCCGGCGGTCACCGTATTGCCGAAACCGAACGGATTGCCGATCGCCAGCACGACATCACCTACTTGCAGATCCTCCGCGTGACCCAGCGTGATCGCGGGCAACTTGTCCGCATCGGCCTTGAGCACCGCGATGTCCGATTCCGAATCGGTGCCACGGACCTTCGCGGAAAATCTGCGGCCGTCGCTCAGCACCAGCTGGATGTCGTCCGCGCCCTGAATCACGTGGTGATTGGTGATCACGTAGCCTTCCGGCGAAACAATCACGCCGGAACCGAGGCTGGTCTGGCGCTGCGTCGCGGAACGATCGAGGTCCGGGAAGTAGCGCCGGAACAGCGGGTCGTCGGCCAGCGGATTGCGCGAGCGCACGTCCTTGCTCGTGACGATGTTGACCACCGCAGGCATCGCTTTCTTCGCGGCGTCCGCATAGGAGGCGACTTTCGCTGCGACCACGGGTGTCGTGGTCTCCTGCGTGAGAATGACGTTGCCGGCACGGCCGGTGACGCGCGGGAGCAGGTCCGGACGCAGCGTGGAAACGACGAACAGCGCCGCGACGCAAAGCGTGCAGGCCTGGGCGAAAAAGAGCCAGATTCTGTGGAGCATGGCGAAAGTATAGTGGCCGGCCGGGCCGCCCTTCAACCGACTGATTCGACAGCACATTCGGGGCAATTTCTGTCGTCAGGCTTCCGGCGAGCCGGGCAAATCCCGTATAATCCACGGGTTTTGCGAACGCGCAGCGCGAATAACGCAGCGGAAGCGGCGCCGCTCAAGGGAGCGGCACCTTCGGTTTCCGCGCTTCTTGGGATATGGGGATGGCTGAAGCGGCACTAGACAAGGCGGTGGACAAGTCCCGGCGCCGCCTCCTGATCGGCACCAGTGTCGTCGGCGGCGTGGGCATGGCGACCGCGGCAGTGCCGTTCGTGATGTCGTTCTGGCCGTCCGCGCGGGCGAAAGCCGCGGGCGCGCCGATCGAGGTGGACATCAGCAAGATCGAAGCGGGCCAGAAGATCGACGTGGAATGGCGCGGCAAGGTGTGCTGGCTCGTGAACCGCAGCAAGCCCATGCTCGATTCGCTGCCCAAACTCGACGCCACGCTCGCCGATCCGAATTCCGACGAACCGCAACAACCCGCGAACTGCAAGAACGAGCACCGATCGATCAAGGAAGCGATGTGGGTTGCCGTCGGCATCTGCACGCATCTGGGCTGCTCGCCGACGTTCCGCCCGGAAATCGCGCCGGCCGACCTGGGCGCCGATTGGCTCGGAGGCTTCTTCTGTCCATGCCATCAGTCGAAATTCGACTTGGCCGGACGCGTCTACAAGGGCGTGCCCGCGCCGTGGAATCTTGTCGTTCCGCCGCACAAGTACCTGTCCGATACGCGCATCGCGATCGGCGTCGGCGAAGACGGCAAGGAAGCCTGACGGAGCGCAACGATGCAAAAGATACTGAACTGGATCGATGCGCGCTTCCCGCTGACCGCGCTCTGGGAGAGCCAGTGGGGAAAGTACATCGCCCCGAAGAATTTCAACTTTTGGTACTACTTCGGCTCGCTCGCGATGTTCGTGCTGGTGCTGCAGCTCGCCACCGGCATCCTCCTGACGATGAACTACAAGCCGGACGCGGCCAGGGCCTTCGAGTCGGTCGAATACATCATGCGCGACGTAGAGTGGGGCTGGCTGATCCGCTACATGCACTCGACCGGCGCGTCGGCGTTCTTCATCGTCGTGTACCTGCACATGTTCCGCGGGCTCATGTACGGCAGCTACCGGAAGCCGCGTGAGCTGACCTGGATCTTCGGCTGCCTCATCTACCTGTGCCTGATGGCCGAGGCGTTCTTCGGCTATCTCCTCCCGTGGGGCCAGATGTCCTACTGGGGCGCGCAGGTGATCGTGAACCTGTTCGCGACGGTCCCGTTCATCGGCGAGGGACTCTCGCAATGGATCCGCGGCGACTACACGATTTCGGACATCACGCTGAACCGCTTTTTCGCGTTCCACGTGGCCGCGGTGCCGCTGGTGCTGCTGGGGCTGGTCGCGGCGCACATGATGGCGCTGCACGAGACGGGCTCCAACAACCCCGACGGCATCGAGATCAAGCAGCAGCCCAAGGATCCTGCGACCGGCCTCCCGCTCGACGGCATCTACAGCCATCCGTATTACACGATCAAGGACATCGTCGGCGTCATCTTTTTCCTGGTCGTGTTCTCGATCATTCTCTTCTTCGTGCCGGACATGGGCGGTTACTTCCTCGAGGCCAACAATTACATTCCGGCCAATCCGCTGCAGACTCCCGAACACATTGCCCCGGTGTGGTACTTCACGCCGTACTACGCGATCCTGCGCGCGGTGCCTTCAAAGCTGTTTCCGTTCCTGCCGGCTTCACAGTTCTACGGCGTGCTGGCGATGGGCGTGTCGGCGATGATCTTCTTTGCCCTCCCGTGGCTCGATCGCAGCAAGGTGAAATCGATCCGTTACCGCGGCACGTTGTACAAATCGTGGCTGGCCGCATTCGTGGTCTCGTTCCTGATCCTGGGTTACCTGGGCGTGGTGCCGGTCACGGTGTGGGGGCAGTTTGCCGACGGCTTCCCGATGTACGCGGCCGACCGGGCCACGGTGCTCGCGCGGGTGCTGACCGTGATCTATTTCCTGTTCTTCATCCTGATGCCGTGGTACACGGCGCGGGACAAGACCAAGCCCGTTCCGGACAGGGTGACCTGAGCATGCACAAGCTCGCGTTCCTTCTGGCCGCCGTGCTGTTCGCAGGCCCCGGCGCGGCACTGGCGTCCGGCGGCGCGGATTTGCGCATGGAGTCGGTGGATATCAACCGTCTCGACGTGGCGTCGCTGCAGCGCGGCGCCCGCAATTTCGTCAATTACTGCCTCAACTGCCACAGCGCGAAATACATGCGCTACCAGCGACTGACCGACCTCGGGATCGACTCGTCCATGATCGAGGATAACCTGATGTTCGCGAGCACGAAGATCGGCGACACGATGACCGCCGCGATGACACCGGCCGACGCCAAGGCGTGGTTCGGCGTGCAGCCGCCGGACCTCTCGGTCGAGGCGCACGTGCGAGGCACCGACTGGCTCTACAACTATTTCCTCGGTTTCTATCGCGACGACAAGGCCGCCAGCGGCTGGAACAACCTCGTGCTCCCGAACGTCGCCATGCCGCATGTCGCATGGCAACTCTCCGGCACCGGCAAACTGGTCGAGACCGAGTACGACGATCACGAGAAGGCGCAAGGCGGCCTGATCGCCACCAAGGGTCTGGCCAAGCTGGAGCCGGCCAAGAATGGCAAGTGGATCATTCAAACCGTCCAGCCCGACCCCGACGCACCCGGCACGATGACGCCGGTGCAATATGAATTGTGGGTCGCGGACCTCGTGAACTATCTCGACTACATGGCCGAGCCCGACAAGAACAAGCGGATCAGCATCGGCATCGGCGTCCTCATCTATCTCGGCGTTCTCTTCGCTTTTGCCTATGCGCTGAAGCGATCCTATTGGAAGGATGTTCACTAGCATGATGACCCTATATTCCGGGACCACCGACCCGTTCAGCCAGCGTTGCCGCATCGTGCTCCACGAAAAGGGGATGGATTTCCAGATCATCGACGTCGACCTCGACCACAAGCCCGAGGACCTCGCCGTGATGAACCCGTACAACCAGGTGCCGGTGCTGGTCGAGCGCGACCTGGTGCTGCACGAGTCGAACATCATCAACGAGTACATCGACGAGCGCTTCCCGCACCCGCAGCTGATGCCGGCGGACCCGGTCATGCGCGCGCGCGCACGCCTCTTCCTGCATCGTTTCGAGAAGGAGCTGTTCGTCCACATCGACGCGCTGGAAGGCAACAATCAGAAGAATGCCGAGAAGGCACGCGGCCTGGTCCGTGACTCGCTGCTGCAGATCACGCCCGTGTTCGCCAAGCACAAGCACATGCTGGGCGAGGACTATTCGATGCTCGATGTGGCGATCACGCCGCTGTTGTGGCGCCTCGACTACTACGGCATCCAGATGGGCAAGCAGGCCGCGCCGCTGATGAAGTACGCCGAGCGCCTGTTCGCGCGTCCCGCGTTTTCGGAGGCGCTGACGTCTGCCGAGCGCGGAATGCGGAAATAACGGCGCGAATTTGGCAATTCAGGCGCCACTTGACGTGGCGGCCGGGCTGCGTAGTATCCTGCCCCCATGTCCGAGCAATCCGCCAAGCCGTATCTGATCCGTGCCATTTGCGAATGGTGCGCGGACAACGCGCTTTCGCCCTACCTCGCGGTCAAGGTGAACGCGCAGACGCGCGTGCCGATGAGCTTCGTCAAGAACGGGGAAATCGTGCTGAACGTGAGTTCGACCGCCACCCGCAAGCTCACGATCGACAACGAGTGGGTGCAGTTCACCGCGCGATTCAACGGCGCTTCGCAGGAAGTCTCGGTGCCGATGATCGCGGTCACCGGCATCTTCGCCAAGGAGACGGGCTACGGCTTCGCCTTCTCCGGGACGCAGGACCCGGTCGCTTCGCTGGTCGCCGCGACAGCACCGCGCGATCCTGAAGCCGCCGAACCCGATGCGGTCAAGGAACCCGCCAAGCGGAAGGCGCGCCCTTCGCATCTGCAAATCATCAAGTGACGACAGCGACCGGAAGCGATTCCGCTTCCTCGACCGCTGTAGTCACCGTTGCCACGCGCAGCCACTTCCACCGGGCGCGCTGCCTCCTCGCCAGCGTGCAGCGCCACCTGCCGGAAGCCGATCGCTTTGTCGTGCTGGCCGATCGGGACGACGACCAGCGCCTGGGTCCGCAGCCGTTCGAGGTCATTCCCGTCGAGACACTTCCGGTTCCCGACGTCGCCGGATTCGTTCATCGTTATCATGCGGCAGAACTTTCGTTCGCCACGAAGCCATGGGCATTGGCCGAAATGTTCCGGCGCGGCTACGACCGCGCAATCTATCTGGACGCGGATATCGTCGTCTATTCCTCACTGCGGCCGATGCAGGACATGCTGGATTCGGCGACGATCCTGCTCACGCCTCATCTGACCGAGACGCAAGAGGGGGACGTGCTTGAGTCCGAGCGCCGCATCCTGCAGGCGGGCGCCTACAACGCCGGTTTCATCGGGCTTTCGCGCTGCCCGACGGCCGAACGATTCCTTTCATGGTGGCAAGGCACGCTGTTGCACGATTGCCGGGTCGACGTCGAACGCGGCTACGTCGGTGACCAGCGGTGGCTCGATCTGGTACCGGGCATGTTCGACGGTGTTCGCGTCGTTCGCCATCCCGGTTGGAACGTCGCCCACTGGAATATGGAACGGCGGCCGTTTACTACCGTGAACGGCGAATTTCGTGTGGCCGGAGAACCGCTCGTTTTCTTCCACTTTTCAGGTCTGTTGTCCGGCGCCGCTTCGCCCGGCCGGCAACGCGACCCTGACGCGATCAAGCCGCTTGCGCCGGCGGTGCAGGCCCTGATCGCCGACTACGCCAAGGAACTGGGGCGTCTGGGGGCAAATCAATTTTCGCCGTTGCCGTTTGCGTTTGCCCGCTCGCCCGCCAGGTTTCGCTCCGAATCGTGGTACCGAATGAAGTCGTCGGCGCGGCACCTCCTGCACGCCGCGAGCACCGCCGCGTTTCGGCGACGGATTCAGCTTTGGCTGCGAGAACGGACGCAGACACGCACCGCGAGGCCGATGCAGTAGACACTACGAAACTTGTCCGGCGCCAGCGGAAACGGGTATGGCGGTAAAATCACATCTCGGGCCGGCATAGCTCAGGGGTAGAGCAGCGGTTTTGTAAACCGTTGGTCGTGGGTTCAATTCCTACTGCCGGCACCACGGACTTGTCCGGAAGCATGCGCTACACGGGACCGGCGGCCCAACATGATTGTCGTGCCTGGTGGCAAAATGGAACCTGCGATGCAGATCATTTTGATGTCGTTGATACTGAAACCGATGGCCGGCCAACCGTCGTGAGGGACCTGTTTGCCTCCGGCCATGTGGTCGACCTGATCCTGGCACTGGTGTTTCTCGAGGCTGTGTTCATCGCCATCTACCGCGGCAAGACCGGACGCGGCGTGCGCCTGCGGGAGGTCGCCAGCAGCCTGCTCGTGGGAGTCTTCCTGTTGCTCGCACTCCGCTGCGCACTCGTCGAC
>JAYTIR010000008.1:0-2332 GCA_043731765.1 Burkholderiales bacterium | reverse complement strand
CACGCCCACAGCAAACGCAGCGAGTGCCGCGAGGGCAATCAACTTCTTCATGCAGGATCTCCTTTCTATTCGTCTGGGTTGATGAAATGACAGCGTGTTCTGCTGCCGCCGTTTTGGTCCAGCCTCGCCTTTGCATCGACTCCCTCCGCGCGGGCAGCGAGGTCGGTACCGGTCGTTCGGGGCACCCGCATTGACTTCCACTTCTTCCTGGGCCCGGCCCCGTGTACAACTTTCGTCGACGGTGCAAAGTTAACGCAAACGATGCGCCGCTGCCCCACCCGCTCGTGCGGGACAACACGCCGCGATCCTCGCGAAGCGCCAGCGCGCCTCTTGTCTCGCTCGCCGCCGAATGGACACTGCAAATGAGCCGGAGTACAGTGACATCGCCAGCGGTCGCCGCAGCGGCGTGCCGCTCGCGTGTGCATGGTCCGCTACTCATACTTGCTGCTTCTCTCGCTCGCCTGGCCGTTGCCGATCGCCATGGCGCAGGGTGCGTCCGCGCCTGTTTTCTCGGCGGATGAAGTCCAGCGCATTCGTGCGCTCGGACCGTGGCCGCCGCTCCAAAAACCCGATCCGAGTAACCGCGTATCCGGCAAGATCCAGGCGATCGAACTCGGCCGGCGCCTGTTCCGCGACGCCCGGATGTCACCAGTCGGCTATATCGCCTGCGTGACCTGCCATCAGCCGGATCGATCGTTCACCGACCTGAAGGCCCGCGCCCACGGGTTGGCCGACCTGCCGCGCAACACGCCGGCGCTCGCCAATCTGCGCCAGCAGCACTGGTTCGGCTGGGGCGGTTCGAACGACAGCCTGTGGATGGCCAGTATCCGGCCGATGCTCGATGCGCGGGAGTTCGACGGCAGTCCGGCGACCGTGCGGCGGTTGTTCGAGCGGGACCCTGAGTTGGCGGCGTGCTATCGCAAAGTGTTCCGCGAATCACCGCGGCACAATCCGGAACGGACCGTGGTCAATGTCGGCAAAGCACTCGCGGCGTTCGAGGAGACACTGGTGACCGGTCGGACGCCGTTCGACGACTTGCGCGATGCACTGACGCGCAATGATTCTGCGACGATCGAGGCATATCCGGTTGCTGCCCGGCGTGGGCTGCAATTCTTTGTCGGGCAGGGTCAGTGCGTGGGCTGTCATGGCGGCCCTAATTTTTCAGATGGAGAGTTTCATCCGGGTGTGGGGACCGCCGCCGGAACGATGGCGATCAGTGCGGCGCTGACCGCCGCAACAGCCGCCGGCGATACCGGCCGACTGGAGAGCGCACGCAGTCTGCAGTCCAGCCCGCTGAATCTGCTCGGCCGCTACAACGACGATCGGGCGCGGGCAACAGCCGCCGCAACGCGAAGGCTGGTGGTGCACGAGGGAATGCGCGGCGAGTTCCGCACGCCGAGTCTGCGCAATGTAGCGGTGACCGCGCCCTACATGCACAACGGCAGATTCGACCGCCTGCAGGATGCGGTCCAGCACCCATCGCGATATGCGGCAACGTCGCCGGACGCGCAGTTGTCGGCGCAGCAGGTTGACGACCTCACCGCGTTCCTTGCGACCCTGACCGACCGGTATGGCGAGCGCCGGCCGTGGAGTGCGGAGAAGCTGGCGAACTGTCCATAGCGGCGAACGCTCTCCCCCGCACGCTACGGCGATTTTCTTTGCTAGACTGGGCGCCATCACACCTGCTTATCGGAAGCCAACATGTTCGACCACAAGTTCTTCGAAGACATCAACGCCAAAATCTCCGAGATCATCGCCGCCAGCCCGGCGAAGGACATCGAGAAAAACATGAAGGCGATGATGATGGCGATGTTCGCCAGACTCGACCTGGTCACGCGCGAGGAATTCGACGTGCAGATGCAGGTGTTGCAGCGCACCCGCGAAAAGCTGGACGCGCTCGAGGCGAGGATGGCGCAGATGAACCGTTCCGGCGCGGAGTCCGATCCGGGGGCGTGAACGCGGCCGACGCGTGTTGTCCTCCTATTCCGTAATGCTCAGTAGTGTGCGGGTGCGCTAGTCCCACTCAGGGATCGTCGGAACCCGAATCCGCTCGACTTCCGGCAGGTCGATGCCAAAATGCCCGGCCAGCAATTCACGTAATGCGGAGCGATCGGCGAGTTGCAGGGATTCGGCTCTGTCGGCGCGGGTATGCGTGACGTCGCGGTTCATCACACTCACCCGGCCTCCATGTTCTGTCAGTGCGCGCATGGTGATCCGGTTGACGAAGCCGGACGCGGGGTGCGTCGACGTGTAGTGATTCCCCATTTCGAAATCGACCGGATTGTCGCGCTCCAACGGCGAAAACCAGCAATCGACGATCTTGTCCGCCGCC
>JAYTIR010000007.1:0-4827 GCA_043731765.1 Burkholderiales bacterium | reverse complement strand
CAGCTGTCAGCCCCACCGGTGCGCACCGGCGACCTTCTGCTGGCGGTGCTGGCGTTGGGTCGCTTGCCGACCGCAGATGCTCTCATCGGCTCGGCCAGGGCGGCCGGGGCGCGGGTTGCCGCGATATCGGCGCGGCCGGAGTTGGTTCAAGGCGCCGACCTTGTGGTCCCGCTGCCGGCGCAGACCATGGCCGATCCGATGACCAGCCTCCTGCCGCTCGGGAGTCAATTCGAGCTTGCCCTTGCTCTGCTTTGCGATTTGACCGTGGTCGAGCTCATGGCTTTGCTTGGACGCAACAATGCCGACCTCGCCGCCCGGCATGCCAACTTGCTTTAGCGGCGAGCAGACGGCGACACCCGGCAGTCGCGCGGCGCTCGTTTGCGACGCGGGCGACATTGTCTTGAAGAAACGATCAACAAAAACTACGCGTGCCGAATGATAAGTAGCTAAAGAATCTACGGAATATGCCTACGCCAGCCAATGGATCGATCATATTCTAGCCAGCATCAACGCGAAAATAACCGTAAGGCGCGCCCTCGGCTTCACGCCTTCTTCAGCTCTTCAAGCGCCCGCTCGAGAATGACCCGGTCGAGCTTGTCTTTGTCACGCGAGGACTGTTTGGTTTTCAGCAAGCCTTCGAGATTCAGGGTATGCACGGCTATACCTTCGAAATCGATGATGACCGCATGAGGCTGCAGGGATTCGTACGTCTCCCCGCAGGCGCTGAACATTAGGTCGACCACAAAGGCATCGGCCACTCTGATGGTCTCGCCCTCGGTAAACCACTCTGGCATCAGTCCCTCGGATACCTTGTCCGGCAAGAGCAACAGCGCCTGCTTGACGCGTTCTCCCTGCTCGCGCGTGGGCCGCAGCACGACATCAATATCCGTAGTTCCACGTTGGTAGCCCAGCGTATACAAGGCGTAACCACCGACGAGCAGATAGTCGACGCCATGATCATTCAGTGCACGCAGCAGTAGCTTCAGGTCATCGACACTGGCAGGCCGAGCGATGTCTTGCTCGGGGCCGCTCATCAGCGCTGCGTGTCTTGAGATGTGCGCAGCCGGACGTTGGCCGCAATTGCCCGTGCGAGCGCTTCCTCGCTATGGCGGTTCATCTCTTCGTGAGTGGCGAACCGGTAAATTCCTTTCGCGATTCCCGTGGTTGCCAGTGCGGCCAGCGCCTGGCCTGTGACTTGGTGAATACTGGCCAATCGTAGCGAATTCGCACATGGATTGAACGAGGGTAGACTTTGACTCCGTTTGCCGATTTGACGCATAGCCTGATTATGGGGGTTGAACGGCTTTATTCCAATAGCAGAAAGGTGATCAGATGACAGCAATCCTGGGTACCGGCGAGCACCGCTACCGTGTAGTGGAAAACTGGGCGAAGTTGCCCGAGGGGTGGGAGCTGAAGGACGTCGCCGCGGTCGCGGTCGACAGCAAGGACCGCGTCTATGTGTTCAATCGCGGCGAGCACCCGATGATCGTGTTCGACGCGGACGGGAACTTCCTCTCTTCGTGGGGCGAGGGCACGTTCCCGCGAGCCCACGGGCTGCATATCGACGCGAACGACATCCTCTACTGCACCGACGACGGCGGGCACTTCGTGCGCAAATGCACGACCGCGGGCAAGGTGCTGCTCGAGATCGGGGTTCCCGGCCAGGCCGCGCCGTACATGAGCGGCCTGCCGTTCCACCGCTGCACGCATACGGCGCTGTCGCCGAAGGGCGAAATCTACGTGAGCGACGGCTACGGCAACGCCCGCGTGCACAAGTACTCGCCGGATGGAAAGCTGCTGCTGTCCTGGGGCGAGCCGGGCACCGATCCCGGCCAGTTCAATATCGCGCACAACATCGCCACCGACCCGGAAGGCTGGGTCTATGTCGCCGACCGCGAGAATCACCGCGTGCAGGTGTTCGACGGCAATGGAAAATATGAAACGCAGTGGGTCAACCTGCACCGGCCCTGCGGCTTGTACTGCTGCCGCGGCAGCAAGCCGCAATTCATCATCGGCGAGCTCGGGCCCATGGGGTCAGTGAACCGGGTCCATCCGAACATCGGACCCCGTCTTTCGATTGTGGACGGCGAGGGCAAGCTCGTAGCGCGGCTGGGCGGCGAAGCGGGACCGGGCCTCGAAACGGGCAAGTTCATCGCGCCGCACGGACTCGCGGTCGATGCGCGCGGGGACATCTATGTGGGGGAAGTCAGTTACACCGAATATCCGCGGCTGTTTCCGGACCAAACCATTTCATGGCGCATGCGTTCGCTGCAAAAGCTGCAGAAATTGGACTGAGGCGCCTGAACTCAGAGGGCTGGTCGCAAGGCGATGCCAGGCATCTCAAAACATGGAATGATCGAAGGGCTGAGGCCGAACAGCACGATGAACAGCGGATAGAAGATGAATGTGGGAACCGCGTAGTAGCTGGCGAGCAGCGGATCGGCGGCGCGGCGCAAGCGCGGCATCCGATGCAGCAGCACGCCGCCCGAAGCCCACGACCGGCGCGATGCCGAACGCCGTCGCGACGTTCTCAAGCGTGAGCAGGATGAATCGACCCGGGCGCGCGGACATCACGCCGACGCGGTCGTCGAGCCGGCAGTGTGCTTGTCGGAGAACGCCTTGATCACGACTCAATAGTATTGCTGCCCAGCGCGTCTGGCTTTGAACTTGAAGGCTGGTTCCTGCGTGACCGTTTCATGTCTTCTGCACTCTTCATTTGGCATCGCTGCCGTTACCACAGAGCAGTTCATTCACTTATGTAGCACCAGTTTCCTGTCCAAAAAAACGCGGCCACCTCTCTATGTGAACGGGACGCAAAGGGTCAGAGGATCATTGTAACCATTCCATCTGGCCGGCAGTGTGTCCATTGACAAGACCCCAAGAAATGTACATAATAATGAACATAACTGTACAGGAGTCACCATGCAGGACGCCACGTTTACCGAGTTGCGCAATCACGCCAAGGACTATTTTGATGCTGTCGAGAGTGGCGATACGGTTCGCGTTTTCCGCAACGGCAAGGCCATCGCCGAAATCGTGCCCATCCGTTCCGGGGTTCCATCGTGGAAAAGACAAGCTACGCCACTAACGGTGAAAGGCTTGTCATTGAGCCGGGAAATATTGAACGCTCGGGATGAGTCGTCGTCGTCGTGAAGGTGTTTCTGGATACCTCGGCTTTTGCGAAACGTTATGTCGACGAGATTGGGTCGGACAACGTTGCGGTGCTGTGCCAACGAGCGGATAGCCTCGTCGTCAGCGTCATGTGCCTGCCGGAACTGATCTCTGCGTTGTCCCGCCTGGTGCGGGAAAAGAAACTCGCCAAAGCGGCCTACCGAAGGCTGAAGAGCGACGCGATTGCCGATCTGGAGGATGTCGATATTTGCCAGATCACATCGGACATTCTGGTCTCGGCCATTTCGCTGCTGGAGTCGCATCCACTGCGGGCAATGGATTCCCTCCACGTGGCATGCGCATTAGCTGTCGGGCCCGATATCTTCGTTTCGGCAGATCGTCGGCAACTCTCGGCAGCACGAAAGGCGGGGCTCAAGATCGTCAATGTGGCCTGACTAGTACCTCGACTCATACGAACCCTGGCAGGCCGAGCGGTGTTTTGCTCGGGCGCGTGGCGGTCGGGCGGTCGGGCGAGCGGGCGACGAGGCTCAGGTCTGCTGGAACCGCAGTTCGAAGGACGCTGCGCCGTCCAACCTCAGAGCGTCAACCAGCGCCGGCATCGCCTCACGCAACGCCTCCTCCAGATTCCAGGGGGGATTGAACACGAACATGCCGCTGCCATGCATGCCGAAACCGTCCGCTGCGGAGGCCGTGAGCGTCAGCGAGATAAGGAGCCAGTCGCCCGGCGCGAGACGCCGCAGTTCCTGGGGCAGACTCTCCGCCTCGCGCCGTTGCAGCAGTGGATACCACACGGCATAGGTCCCGGTGGCAAAGCGCTGCAACGCCTCGCGCATCGCCGTCTGCACATCGCGGTCGACCTGGTACTCAAGGGCCAGCGCTTCGTATGCCTGGGTGAAGCCCTCGCGTGCGCGAGCTTTCGCCAGAAATGCTTGGTGATCATGTGGAATGGGTTTGTAATTCAACTTAGCCATTTTGCAACTCCTTCAGACGCTTGCGTGCCAATGTCAGTTCACGATCGGGCGTTTGCTGAGACTTCTTGATGTATGCATGCAGAACAACGACGCGCTTGCCGATCATGAAGCAGTAGAACGCGCGACCGATTCCGGTACGACCACGAGGTCGAAGTTCGAACCGCCCATCGCCAAAGGCGCGCGAGTACGGCAGACGCAGGCTCGGGCCGTGTTCAGCGAGCAACTCAGCGCGCGGACGCGCCCACGCTGACGCCTTCGATGCGTATCGCGCTGGCCGACCTGAAACTCGACCAGCTTATCGTCGTGTATCCGGGTGAAAAGCGCTACGCGCTGTCAGGCCAAGTCGAGGTCGTGCCACTGGCGGAACTGGTGAATGCGAAATGACCGATTGCACGGATTGTTTCAAATATCCCCTCGCTGCTAAGAGGGGTAAGTCGCAGCGCTGGGGCCACATCGCGCGCGAGGCAACTAGGGCGTGTTCACACTATATGAGTCCCGGCGACAACTGCCGCAAGGGTTGCCGCGATGGCGGGAAGATAACCGCGCGTTCGATAGCACGGCGGGATTCACCACGACGTAGGCGCGCCTTGATTCCCAATAGCGCCTCCGCCCGCTCAGGACGGCGCGCACATGACCACGCCTTCGCTGATCCAGCCACGCTGGATCACGTCGGCGATGGCGGCCTGGCTGCTGGTGATGCGGTGATTGCTGTCGAGGCCGCGCG
>JAYTIR010000006.1:0-6782 GCA_043731765.1 Burkholderiales bacterium | reverse complement strand
CGTGTCTACCCGGTGTTGGCCGCGATGGAAAGGCACGGCATGGTCCTGTCGCTGCACGGCGAAGTGACCGCGCCCGAAGTCGACATGTTCGACCGCGAGCAGGTATTCGTGGACACGCTGCTTCCGCGCATCGTGCGCGACTTTCCAGCACTCAAGGTCGTCCTCGAGCACATCACCACGAAGGAAGCGACAGCATTCGTGCTGGAACACGCGCGAAATGTCGCCGCGACCATCACGCCACAACACCTGCTGTTCTCTCGCAACGCGCTCTTCACCGAAAACTTTCTCCGGCCGCACCATTACTGCCTGCCGATCCTGAAACGCGAATCGCACCGGCAGGCCCTTGTCGCTGCCGCCACGTCCGGCGATGCGCGCTTTTTCCTGGGCACCGATTCCGCGCCGCACGCGAAACACAAAAAAGAAAGCGCCTGCGGATGTGCCGGCTGCTATACGGCGCACGCCGCGCTTGAGATGTACGCCGAGGCCTTCGAGGACGCCGGCGCACTCAACCGCCTCGAAGTATTCGCGAGCCGCCACGGCGCGCAGTTCTACGGCCTGCCGCAACACCAGGACACGTTGACGTTGCGCCGCGAAGCGTGGACGGTCCCATCCGGATATGCGTTCGGTGGCGACACGATCGTACCGCTGCGCGCGGGCGAGGTCCTGCGCTGGCGCGTGAGCTAGGCGGCCTAAAACAATCCGACGATTTTCCCATCGGCGTCGATGTCGATCTTTGCCGCAGACGGTTCCTTCGGCAGCCCCGGCATCGTCATCACGTCGCCACAGACCATCACCACGAACTCGGCGCCAGCCGCAAGCCGCACCTCGCGAATGTTGACGACATGGCCCGACGGCGCGCCACGCAGCAGCGGATCGGTCGAGAACGAGTACTGCGTTTTCGCGATGCACACGGGGTAGCGCCCGTAGCCTTCGGTCTGCAGCTTCCTGATCTGCGCGCGCACCTTGCTGTCGGCGGTCACTTCGGACGCGCCGTAGATCGTCTTGGCGACCTTCTCCATCTTCACCCACAGCGTGTCGGCGTCGTCATAGACGAGGCGGAAGTCCGCCGGCACCCGCTCGATCACGTCGACCACGGTCTTCGCGAGCGCCTCGGCGCCGGCGCCGCCGTCGGCCCAGTGCGTTGCAACAACGACCGGCGCGTCGTGATGCGCGATCTTCTTCTTCAGCAGCGCGATTTCGGCGTCGGTGTCGGTCGAAAAATGATTGATCGCGACGACGCACGGCAGACCGTAGTGGTTGCGAATGTTGTTGATGTGGCGCTCGAGGTTCGCGACGCCCTTCTCGAGCGCAGGGAGGTTTTCCTTCGTCAGCTCCTTCAAGTCGGCGCCGCCGTGGAACTTGAGCGCGCGTACCGTCGCCACGAGCACCGCGAGGTCCGGCCGGAGCCCGGACTTGCGGCATTTGATGTTGATGAATTTCTCGGCGCCGAGATCAGCGCCGAAGCCTGCCTCGGTGACGACATAATCGGCGAACTTCAGCGCGGCCTTGGTCGCGATCACCGAGTTGCAGCCGTGCGCGATGTTGCCGAACGGACCGCCGTGGATGAACGCCGGGTTGTTCTCGAGGGTCTGCACGAGGTTGGGCTTGAGCGCATCCTTGAGCAGCACCGTCATCGCGCCGTGGGCGTCGAGGTCGCCGGCGTGCACCGGCTTCTGGTCGCGCGTGTAGCCGATGACGATTTTCGCGAACCGTGCCTTGAGGTCGGCGAGCGATTCGGCGAGGCAAAAGATCGCCATCACCTCGGACGCAACGACGATGTCGAAGCCGTCCTGCCGCGGATATCCGTTCGCAGGTCCGCCGAGCGCCACGGTGATGTCGCGCAACGCGCGGTCGTTCATGTCCACGACGCGCTTCCAGGTGATGCGTCGCACGTCGATCCCGAGCGCGTTCCCGTGGTGGATGTGGTTGTCGATCAGCGCGGCGAGCAGGTTGTTCGCAACGCCTATCGCGTGGAAATCGCCGGTGAAATGGAGATTGATGTCCTCCATCGGCACGACCTGCGCGTAGCCGCCACCCGCGGCGCCGCCCTTCATCCCGAAAACCGGGCCGAGCGAGGGCTCGCGCAGGCAGATCGCGGCCTTCTTCCCGATGCGGTTGAGCGCGTCGCCCAGGCCAACGGTGGTCGTGGTCTTGCCTTCGCCGGCGGGCGTCGGACTGATCGCCGAGACAAGGATCAGTTTGCCATTGGGGCGATCGGCGAGGCTTGCGAGCCAGTCGAGCGAAATCTTGGCCTTCGTCCGGCCATAGGGTTCCAGCGCGGAATCGGGAATGCCGAGCCGCGTCGCGATCTCGCCAATGAGCAACAATTTTGCGTGCTGCGCGATATCGATATCGGTCTGCATCTTCACTGATCCTTCAAAGGGTCGCCGTAGCGGGGCCAAGTGTACTGCGCGAGAGCTTCGAAGGGAGGCGCCTCCGCGCGCAAATGGCTATACTAGCGGCCCGAAGCCAGCCAGACCGTCGCCGCCTTCGCCGTGAAAACGGTGCGGGGGGAGGAAAGTCCGGGCTCCGCAGAGCAGGATGCCGGGTAACGCCCGGACGCTATAAGTCGCCGTTAGCGCGGCCGATGAAGGCGAGGAACAGGGCCACAGAGACGAGTCGCTTCCTGTCAAAGGGGAGCGGGTGAAACGCGGTAACCTCCATCCGGAGCAACACCAAGTAGGCGGACACTGACGCGGCTCGCGTAAGTCCGCGGGTAGGTGGCTCGAGCGCATCGGTAACGGTGCGCCTAGAAGAATGACGGTCATAGCGCACGTTCGCGTGCGCCGTAACAGAACCCGGCTTATCGGCTGACTTCGGATTTATTCAGCGGAAAGTTTCGCGACCGCGCGGGATTCAAGATGACTCGGACTCCCTCGGTGTTGCTCGTCGCGACCGCGACCAAGTGGTTGGGCACGGCACGCATCCCACGCGGTCTCGCCAACGCGGGATTCACGGTCTTGCTGCTGACACCGCGCAATTCGCTTGCGGAAAAGAGCCGTTTCATCGCGAAGATCGGCTTCCTGCCCGACAACGCGACGCCGCTGCAATGGGTGCACGCGTTTGCCGCGACGGTCGTGGCCGCCTCGCCGCAGCTCGTGGTGCCGTGCGACGACATGGCATTTCGGCTGCTGCGGTTGCTGGCGCTGTCCCCGCCGCCGCGATTGCAGCCGGCGTTGCATCTTCGCCTTGCGGCACTCATCCGCGAATCTCTGGGTGAGCCGGCGCATTACCTGGCCAGCACAGACAAGACACTGCTGCCCGCAGCCGCCGTGGCGCTGGGAGTCAGCGTGCCCCCATTCGTCATCTGCGCCGGCACGGACGAGATCGACGCGTTTGCCGTGGCGCATGGTTGGCCGGTCGTGGTCAAGCGCCGCCACGGCTTCGCGGGACAGGGCGTCGCGATCTGCGCCGATCGCAACGACGTCGTGCGCGCGCTGGCGGCATTTGCCGCGGCCGACGCGCAGGATCTCGTGGACGCGGCGGCGGGCCCGCCACGTTACCTCGCACAAGCGCATCTGGCCGGCCGCACGCAATATTTTCAGGGCGCGGCCTGGAACGGCCGGCTGCTTGCCGGCTATGCCGGCGAAAAGGTCGTCGCCAATCCCGAGCCGACGGGCCCGCCGACGGTGACGCGCTATTTCCGTTCGCCGCGCCTGCGTGCGATGACCGAACAGCTCGTGGCCGGATTCGGCATGTCCGGACTATTCGTCGTTGAATTCTGCACCGACGAGCGCACACAGGACGTCCACCTGATCGAGGTCAACCGCCGCGTTTCGCCGGCGACGCACTTGGGCGCCTTGCGCGATGTCGACCTTTGCGCCGCACTGTATGCGGCCGTCAAGGGCACCACGTCGACTTCGCGCGCGGACTTGGGCGACGGCGAGGAAGGCATAACCGTGTACTTTCCGGGAGAGTGGCTGCGTGATCCGGAAAGCCGCCATTTGCGCGAATACCCGGTCGACGTGCCCTGGGACGAGCCCGAACTGATCGAGGCCATGCTTGCGTTGAGGCAAGAACGATAACGTCAGAACCGCTTGCATTTCACGTCGCGCAGGCATTCGCGCGCGGCGCTGCCCGGTAGATAGGCGACCCCCCCCTAAAGCGAGGCCAGCGCCGCCCGGGTCGCCGCAGAGATTTCCCCGGCGCTCGCGGCGGTCGTGCCCAGATCGCGGACCAGCCCGTCCCTCAGGCCATAGACCCAACCGTGTACGGCGAGCTCCTGTCCTCGCTCCCACGCGTCCTGCACGACGGTGGTCTGGCAGACGTTGGCAACCTGTTCAATCACGTTGAGTTCGCACAGGCGGTCGATGCGTTGCGGCAAGTCGGCAACTGCATCTACCTTGACGTCGTGCTTTGCATGAACGTCCTGCACGTGGCGCAGCCAGTTGTCCGCGAGACCCACGCGCTGATTCTGCAAAGCCGCGGCCACGCCGCTGCATCCATAGTGACCGCAGACGATGATGTGCTCGACCTGCAGAACTTCCACGGCGAACTGCATCACCGACAGGCAGTTCAAGTCGCTGTGCACGACGACGTTGGCAATGTTGCGGTGGACGAAAAGCTCGCCCGGAAGCAGGCCCACGATTTCGTTCGCCGGCACGCGGCTGTCCGAACAGCCGATCCAGAGGTAGCGCGGCCTCTGCTGCCGCGAAAGACTGGCGAAGAATTCCGGATTGATGCGGCGGATGCGCTCGGACCAGGCGCGGTTGTTTTCGAAGAGTTGGTCGAGTGATCGCATATGGGAAGCTTTCGCTCGCTCAGAAGCGCCTGCGTTTCACATCGCGCAGGATTTCGCGCGCAGCATTGCGCCCGGGAATGCCGGTCACGCCGCCCCCCGGATGCGCGCCGGCGCCGCAGAGATAAAGCCCCCGCACCGGCATCCGGTAGTTGGCGTGGCCCAGCACCGGTCGCGCCGAGAAAAGCTGGTCGAGTGACAGCGCGCCGTGAAAGATGTCGCCGCCGATCAGTCCGAAATCGCGCTCGAGATCGAGCGGCGTGAGAATGCGTCGCCCAAGGACGCTGGCGCGAAAGTTGGGGGCGAATCCATTGACCGTGTCGATCATCACGTCGGCGACCTCTTCCCGGACGTCGTCCCAAGTGCGTCCCGGTAACGCGTCTTCGAGGCGCGGATTCGCGTGCTGGCAGAAGAGGCTCGCGACGTGCATGCCGGGAGGTGCGAGCGTGTCGTCGACGGTCGACGGGATCAGGATTTCGACGATCGGTTGCCGCGACCATCCTTGCGTCCGCGCATCGAAGTAGGCACGTTCCATGTACGCGAGCGAAGGCGCCATGACGATGCCGCTGCTGTGATGGGGTTGCGCGTTTTTTCCCGGCAGCGCCGTGTAGTCCGGCAGCTCGGACAATGCGACGTTCATGCGAAACGTGCCGGACCCGCAGCGATAGGCCGCCATGCGCGCACGAAAATCGGCATCGAGGTGCTGCGGATCGACCAACCGTTCGAACAGGAGTTTCGGATTCACGTTGGCGACGACGCGCGCGCCTTCGATCGCCGTGCCGTCCTCCAATTCGACCCCTGCTGCGCGGCCGGCCTTGACGAGCACGCGCGCCACCGGCGCGTTGGTCCGAAGTTCGACGCCGCGCTCTGCGCACTCCTTCGCCATCGCCTGCGTGATTGCGCCCATGCCTCCGCGGGCATGGCCCCACTGGCCCGGCTTGCCGTTCACTTCACCGAAAACGTGATGCAACAGGACGTACGCGGAGCCGGGCGAATACGGACTGGCGAAGTTGCCCACCACCGCATCGAAACCGAACGCGGCCTTGATCGGCGCGCTTTCGAACCATCGGTCGAGCAGGTCGCCGGCGCTC
Source organism: Burkholderiales bacterium (assembly GCA_043731765.1). Lineage (GTDB taxonomy): Bacteria > Pseudomonadota > Gammaproteobacteria > Burkholderiales > Casimicrobiaceae > VBCG01. The sequence continues at coordinate 953 of JAYTIR010000006.1, read as the reverse complement.
TTGGTGAACAGATCGAGCAGGTCGCGGCGCTCCGGCAACGACAGCGCGCGAAAGCGCTTGCCGACCTTGAACATGTCGACGATCGCCGCCAGGTCCGCCGCATTGCCGGCGCGAATGTTCGGCGGCGTGACCGGAAGCATCTCGCGCAGCACGCCCGCGACACGTTCGAGCATCGCGTAATAGCCGGGCAGCGCCTGCGCATCGGCCACCGAAAACTTTGCGACCTCCGTCTGCGTGGCGGACAGTCCGCCGCCGACCTTCAGATAGCGGCCATCCGGCAAAGGCAGAAAATTGGCGAACGGCCGCTCGCTGATCGACAGTCCATGTTCGGCCAGGTGCAGGTCGCGGATGACCTGCGGGTCGAGCAGGCTGACCGTGTAGCTTGCGGTGGAGTTGCGGAATCCGGGATGGAATTCCTCGGTGACCGCGGCGCCCCCAAGCACGCCGCGGCGTTCGACGACGCACACGGACAATCCGGCGCCGGCGAGATACGCGGCGCAAGTGAGGCCGTTGTGGCCGCCACCCAGGATGACGGCGTCGAATCGGCGCGCGTTCGCCGTCATGCGGGCGTGCAGGCGGCGAAGGCTCTCACTTCTCGTTCACTCCTCGCTCATTCCGGCAGCAACGGTAGAGAAGCCACAGTCGACATACGTGATCTCTCCCGTGACGGCGCTGGCCAGGTCGGACAGCAGGAATGCCGCGACGTTGCCCACTTCTTCGGTCGTCACATTCCGGCGCAACGGCGATGTGCGTTCGACAAAGCGCAGGATTTTCGAGAATCCGCCGATGCCGGCGGCGGCCAGCGTCTTGATCGGGCCTGCCGAAATGCCGTTGACGCGGATCTGCTCCGGACCGAGGCACGACGCCAGGTACCGGACATTCGCCTCGAGGCTCGCCTTCGCCAGGCCCATGACGTTGTAGTTCTCGAGCACGCGCGTGGAGCCCAGGTAGGT
>JAYTIR010000005.1:0-4206 GCA_043731765.1 Burkholderiales bacterium | reverse complement strand
GCACCCGCGACAATTCCCCTCTTCGCAAACCAGCCTTTCTTCATCTCCAGCGCATACTGCGCCGCGCCTTTCGACCAATGCGAGTCGTCGGTTTGCGGCTGCATGTCCTCGATGTTTAGAATCCGGCCGTCGGCACCGATGAACGCGATCGACAGCGCCACGTAGGTGTTGCGCATCCAGAACGCAATCGGCTCGGGACGCTCGTAGGCGAACAACATCCCGTGATCGGGTTTGAGGCTGAAGCGATTCATCAACCCCGTTGCCATCTGCTCGGGTGTCGTGGCCACTTCTGCGGTCAGTTTCTGCGTACCGATCGTCAGCATTACCGCAGGGAGTTCCTTTGTCCAGGAAGGCATCGCCACGGCGAGCAACAGCGCTCCGGCGGCGCACAGCAAGAAATTTTTCATGGTTGCCAATCCTTCAACGTTGTCCGCGCATGACGTTGGTAAATGAGCCACGACGTAAAGCTTGCCGCGGCGAAACCTGACATGCCCCACGCCAGCGCCGTCAATGATTGCGCAAGAATCGGCGCAACGGTACCGGCCACGATACCGGCTACCGAGAATTGCACGAATCCCTGCAACGATGACGCGAGTCCGCGCACGGTCGGAAAAAGATCGAGCAGGCAGAGCATGACACTCGGGGCAACCAGGCTGCTGCCCGTCGCGTAGATCAGGATCGGAGCGACGTTCCACACGACGTAGGGTGGCGCGAACTGGCAAATCAGAACGTTCGCGAGCGCCCCCACGGCGATGAATGAATAGCCAAGGCGAATGGTTCGCTGCGGGGATATTCGTCCCGCCATGCGCCCGGACAGCGTGGCCCCCGCGATGATGCCCGCGATCATCGGCACGAACAGCCAGGCAAATCCCCATGTCGAAACGCCGAGGAGTTCGACCAGGAAGGCCGGTGCCGCGGCAATGTAGATGAAGAAGGCCGCGAAATTCATCGTCGGAATCAGTGCCAGCATCGTGAATTCGGGTTTGGCGAGCACGCTTGTGTAGTTGCGCCAGAGAACGCGCGGGCGCAGCGCGTGGCGATGGGACGGATGCAACGTTTCCGCCAGGTATCGGGTTGACCAGGCCAGCACGATCAGCACCCACAGCAGGAGAACCCAGAAAATCGATCGCCACCCCAGTGTATTGAGCAACGCGCCGCCGATGATGGGCGCTATGGCCGGCGCGATGCTGAATACCAGCGTGACCTTCGACATCAGCCGTTGCGCTTCCGCACCGTTGAAGCGGTCGCGGATGATGGCGCGGCCGACCACCATGCCGGTTCCAGCGGAGATGCCCTGCGCCGCGCGAAACAGCCACAGCGTTTCGATGTTGCCTGCGATCGCGCAGCCCAGTGTCGCAAAGCAGTAGATTGCCAATCCCGCGATGATGATCGGCCGCCGGCCCATAGCATCGGACAACGCGCCGTGCCACAGCATCATGAACGCGTAAGCAAACAGGTACGCCGACAGCGTCTGTTGCATGGCAATCGGTGACGCCGAAAATTCGCTCGCGATGGCGGAAAATGCCGGGAGGTAAAGGTCGATCGAAAAGGGACCGATCATCGACAGCGACGCGAGCAGACTCGCCAACCCCCATGAATGCCGGTGGATGCGCGGCGCCTTTGACGACGCCGGGTCCCGCGGAACGCTCATCGCGCGGCTAAGGCGGCGTCGATCGCGGTGCGGCCGTATTTCGGCGCGAACAGCGTGATGAACGCGTACACGTAGCCGCGCAGGAACACGCCGTGGCGCAAGCCGAGTCGCGTGGTCGACGGCGCAAAGAGGTGCGCGGCGTCGAGCTTTTCGAAGGCGGTGTCGCGCACCGGATCCCAGGCCATCTGCGCGACAATCCCGACCCCCATGCCGAGTTCGACGTAGGTCTTGATGACGTCGGCGTCGAGTGCCGTGAGCACGACATTGGGATCGAGGCCGCGCGCCTCGAAGGCAGCGTTGATTGCCGAACGTCCGGTGAAGCTGAAGTCGTACGTCACGATCGGAAACTTCGCCAGGGCCTCGATGGTGAGCGGCTTCATTTTCGCGAGCGGGTGCCGCTTGGGCACGAGCACGACGCGATTCCATTCGTAGCACGGCAGCGTGATCAGTTCGGGATAATCCGCGAGCGCCTCAGTGGCGATCCCGACGTCGACGTCGCCCTTGGCCGTCTGCTCCGCGACCTGCAGCGGGTTGCCTTGGTGCAGGACAACCTTGACCTTTGGATAGCGCGTGGCGAATTCGCGCAGGACCTGCGGCAGCACGTAACGGGCCTGCGTGTGCGTGGTCGCGATGGACAGCGTTCCGGTATCCTCGCCGCGGAATTCGTCGGCGACGCGCTTCAGGTTGGCGAGTTCGCGAAGCGCGCGGCGCGCGGTCGCGACCACGATGACGCCGGCGGGAGTGAGCGAAGCCAGGCGCTTGCCCTGGCGCACGAAAATCGACAGGCCGAGTTCGTCCTCGAGTTGCCGGACCTGCTTGCTGATTCCGGGCTGAGAAGTGAACAGGGCTTCCGCGGCGACCGATACGTTCAGGCCGTGGTCGACCACTGCGCAAAGATATTTGATCTGTTGTAAGTTCACGGAGGGTTTTCGGCGTTATAACCGGCAAGGTGTGTTGTGTCATTATTATATAGCCGGATATGCCTGTTGCCGACCCGGCCCCCAATTACTCGCAATGGCCCAATTTTTCAGCGTCCACCCGACCCATCCGCAGCCGCGTCTCATCCGGCAGGCAGCGGTCATCCTGCGCGCGGGTGGCGTCATCGCGTATCCGACGGACTCGAGCTATGCGCTGGGCTGCCAGCTGGGCGACGTGGCGGCGGCGAAGCGGATCCGGGAAATCCGCGGCGTGGACGAGGCGCACCATCTGACGCTGGTCTGCCGCGACCTGGCGGACGCGGGGCGTTTCACCCGTCTCGATAACTGGCAGTTCCGCATCGTGCGGCAAGGCATTCCCGGCGCGTACACATTCCTGCTTCCGGGCACGCGCGAAGTTCCGCGACGATTGCTCCATCCCAAACGCAGCACCATCGGATTGCGTGTGCCCGATCATCCGGTGGTGCGCGCGCTGCTGGTCGAGCTGGACGAGCCCATCCTGTCGTCGACGCTCATCCTGCCCGGGGAGACTTCGCCGTTGAACGATCCGGAAGTCATCCGCAATCGTCTGGAGCAGGCGGTGGACCTGGTCATCGACGCCGGCCCATGCATTGCCGAGCCCACGACGGTCATCGATCTTGCGGTCGAACCGCCGGTCGTCGTCCGTCACGGCGTGGGGGACCTGGCGCGGTTGGGAATAGCACCGTAGGGGCACCTTGGCAGGCCGGCATGCGGGACGGGCGGGACTCGGGTAAAATGCGTCCGTAATATGGATTTATCGCTCGAGACCGTCGCGCTCGTGGCCGTGCCGGTGGTCTTCGCGATTACCCTGCACGAAGCCGCGCACGGTTATGTCGCCCGCCTGTTCGGCGACCAGACGGCCTGGATGCTGGGCCGCGTGACGCTCAACCCGTTGAAGCACATCGACCCGGTGGGGACGATATTGGTGCCGGGCGTGCTGCTGTTGACGGGCGCCCCGTTTCTATTTGGTTGGGCCAAGCCGGTGCCGGTCAATTTCGGCAATTTGCGCCACCCGAAGCGGGACATGATCTGGGTAGCCGCGGCGGGCCCGGCGGCAAATTTCGTCATGGCACTGTTGTGGGTCTTGCTGTTGGGGGCCGCCATGCCGGGTAACCTGCTTTCGAGCGGTGTCCTCCAGCAAGTTGCGCAATATGGGATTATCGTGAATCTGGTGTTGATGGCATTGAACCTGTTGCCCATTCCGCCGCTCGACGGCGGCCGCATTGCGGTGGGCCTGTTGCCGGGACGCGCGTCCTACGCGCTGTCGCGGCTCGAGCCTTACGGGTTCTTCGTCATCCTGCTGTTGCTGCTGATTCCCGGCGCCTTGAACAGTATCCTGGCGCCCATTATCGGTGCGGCCCTCTCGCTGATTCGCGCACTCACCGGTATTTGAGTTCGCGTTACGCGTCCGGCCCAAAACGAAATAACTGACATATGTTTGCTGACCGCGTGCTGTCCGGCATGCGTCCCACGGGTCGCATGCACATCGGCCATTACCACGGCGCCCTCAAGAACTGGGTGCGCCTGCAGGAGGAGCACGAGTGCCTGTTCTTCGCGGCCGACTGGCACGCGCTGACGACGCACTACGAAGCGCCGGAA
>JAYTIR010000004.1:0-8255 GCA_043731765.1 Burkholderiales bacterium | reverse complement strand
TCGTCGAACCCGAGCATGAAGCCGACCTGCTGAAAGCGGCGAACCGTGAGACGCCCTCCCACGGGCAACGTAACGTCATGCCGATGCAGGTGTTCCATGATGCGGGTACAGAGCGCCTGATCGGCAGGATAGCGCGCAAAAAATTTACGCGTCTTGCGCTGGACCTCGGGATAGGTGTGCCGGTAATAGTCGTCGGCATTTCCGGAAAGCGGTGGCAAGCCTCCGGTGATGAAGACCTCGCGCAGGCCCTGCGGATGTGCGGACAGGTAATGCACCGCGCAGAATCCGCCGTAGCTCTGGCCGAGCACGCTCCACGGCTCATCGACGCCAACCAGTTGGCGGCGGATCAACTCGGCATCGCGCACGATGTTGTCGGCGCGGAAATGCATCAGGTAATCGGCCTGCGCCCGCGCGTTGCCGCGTCGGGCAAGAGTTTGCGGCAGCACGACGCTGCTGCGCCCGTTGCCGCGCGAATCGAGAAGCAGCACGTGGTAGTCCTCGAGCGCCCGCTTGAGCCAGCCCGTATTGGCCAGAGGTCGCGGCCCCGGGAATCCGGGTCCTCCCTGCAGGAAGACGAGCCACGGCCGAATCTCGGCTGCGTGTTCGCCATGCCTGACCGCCCGCGCGAAAATCGAGAGTTGCTCGCCCGATGGCCGGTCATGATCGAGCGGCACGGTGAATTCACAGTCGGCCAGATCCATGCCGTGATGGCGGACGGTGGCGAGCGTGCGGAATGCCGTCATGGATTTTCCCTGGGGTTGGCCGACGCCGATTCGAACCGCTGCGGACGAAAGGGCGCGAGATCGAGCGGCGGCAGGCGTCCGAAAATGATGTCGGCCACAAGCCGCGCCGTCGCGGCGGATTGCGTGAGGCCCAGGTGGCCATGGCCGAAGGCATAGACCACGCGCTCGTCGGTGGCTGAAACGCCGATTGCGGGCAACGAGTCGGGCAGCGAGGGACGAAAGCCCATCCACTGGGTGCCGCCTTCCGTGCGCAATCCGGGCATGAAGCGTTTCGCCTTTGCGAGCAGCGCCGCCGCGCGCGCGAAGTTGGGTGGTGCATCGAGACCGGCGAACTCCACCGCGCCACCCACGCGCACGCCAGTGCTAAGCGGCGTGACCACGAAGCCGTGACCGCCGAATGTGAGCTGGCGCTTCAAGTCGAAAGCGCCCACCGGCAGCGTCGTGTTGTAGCCGCGCTCGGTCTCGAGCGGAATGCGCTCACCCAGCGTGCGCGCGAGGCGGTGCGACCATGCGCCGGCTGCGACGACCACGCGGCGCGCGACAAGCGGCTGCGAGTCGCGCAGTTGCACCGTGACGCCGTCGGCGCCAGGCGCCAGCGCTACCGCGTCCGCGCGCCGGATGCGGCCGCCATGCTGCTCGAACTGTCGTGCCAGCGCTTCGGTCACTTGCAATGGATCGCTGACGGTCTTCCAGACGGGCAGGAAGGTCGCCGCCACCAGCGCAGGACTCAATCCCGGCTGCAGTTCCGCGATGGCCTGCGGGCCGTGCAGGTGTGTGAACGCGATGCCGTGTTCCGCGCTGGCTTGCCACCCGGATTGCGACGCCTGCAATTCGCGCTCGCTCTCGTAGAGGTGCAGGGCACCCTCGCTGCGCAGCATGTGGCTGGCACCCGCTCCAGCGAACATCAAGGGTGTTTCGGCGGCGGACAGTTTCATTATCGCCGCCAGCGCCGCAGTGCTCTCGCGCACGCGGTCACGCTGACTTGCGCGCCAGAAGCGGAACAGCCACGATGCGAGGTGCGGCAAGTAGCGAGGGCGGATCGCCAGCGGGCCCAGCGGATCCAGAAGCCACCGCGGCGCCTGGCGCAGCATGCCCGGTGATGCGAGCGGCAGGATGTTCGAGAATGCCAGCGCTCCGGCGTTGCCACGGCTCGCCTGCGCCGCCACGCGCTCGCGGTCGATCAGCAATACGTCCCGTCCTTCCTGTTGCACGCGCAGTGCAATCGTCACGCCGACAATGCCGGCGCCGATCACGAGCACGTCGCATGATTGCTCCGTGGATTGCAGCGACAGCAGCGGTGAAACGGGCAGGTTCATGCGGGAGCAGCGAATGGCGAGAGCTCGTGCGCCCGCGCCGGGGATGCGCGACCACTCGCGGGCATCACTGAAACGTCGCTACCGGCGCCCCGAGCGCCTCGCGGATCGGTTTGCATCCCATCCCGGGCGTATTGGCCGCATTCATCACGCCATTCACGCGCTTGGGCGCACCTGTGGCGATGTCCCGCGTGCCATAGCTGTTGAAATCGGTGGTGGACAGCAGGAACTCCTCCGGTGTCGACTGGGCGAGATGCGCGATGGCGGCAGTGACGAAGTCGCCGCCCCACGTGTCCTCGATGGTCATCACGATGCCCGTGGCGACGCACAGATCGCGCATCTGGCGCGCCCTGGTGAGGCCGCCGACCTTGGAGATCTTGAGGTTGATCGCGTCGAAGGCGCGGTCCTCGATGCCACGCAGCAGCGTCCGGATGCCGTCGATCACCTCGTCCAGGACGAAGGGCAGCGCGGTTCGCTCCCGGACGCTTCTGCACTCCTCATAGGTCGGGCAGGGCTGCTCGATGTACACGTCGAGGTCCTTGACTGCGGCGACCACGCGCGCGGCCTCGTGCATGGTCCACCCGGTATTGGCGTCGGCGATCAGGACCTCCTGCGGTGCCAGGATCTCGCGACACTGGCGGATACGCACGATATCCTGGTCCGGGTTGCCGCCGACCTTCAATTGAAACTTGGTGTAACCCTCCGCCCGGTAGCCTTCGATCTTTCGCGTCATGACCGCGGGCTCTTCCTGCGAAATTGCCCGGTAGAGTTTCAGGTCCTCCTGCGCGCGGCCGCCGAGCAGCACGTAGACGGGCATGCCGGCGGCTTGGCCGAGGATATCCCAGCAAGCGACGTCGATCGCGGACTTGACGTAGGGGTGGCCGCGCAGCAGCGCATCCATGCGCCGGTTGAGCGCGCCGAGATCGGTCGGGTCCATGCCGATGAGCCTTGGCCCCAGTTCGTTCAGGCCGGCGCGTACACCCCCGGCGTACGCGGGCAGGTACGCCGGTCCGAGAGGCGTGCTCTCACCGTAGCCGATGATCCCGTCGTCGGTCTCGACTTCGACGACCGTCGCATCGAACACCGCGACGCTGTTGTCGTTCGACCAGTTGTACCGACCCTCCTTCAACGGGAGGTCGGTTTGGTAGACATTGATCTTGTTGATCTTCAATTTTCACCACACAGGTTGCGATTGGCTCCGGCGATTCCGGGCCTGCCTTGCGCCGCCTCGCGAATCGTACTGCAAAGCGTCGCGTCGGCACTCAAAGCACTGATTTCAGGAATTCGGCCGTCTCCGGCTCGAGGGGATTGCCGATGACCTGTTCGGGCGGCCCGATCTCGTGGATGCGCCCCGACTGGAAAAAGGCAACCCGGTGCGACACGTCGCGCGCAAAACCGATCTCGTGGGTCACGAGGATCATCGTCATCCCTTCGCTCGAGAGCATGCGCAGCGTGTCGAGCACCTCACCCACTAGCTGCGGGTCGAGCGCCGAGGTGACTTCGTCGAACAACATGTAGTCGGGCGACATCGCCAGCGCGCGGGCGATCGCCATGCGCTGCTGCTGGCCGCCGGACAGCTTTCCCGGATAGACATCGAGTTTCTCCGCCAGGCCCACATGCCGCAACTGCTCGGACGCAATGTGCGCAGCCTCTTCCTGGCTCTTGCCCAGAACCTTTCGCGGCGCCAGCATCACGTTTTCCTGCACCGTGAGGTGTGGGAATGCGTTCCATTGCTGGAACACGATGCCGATCCGCCGGCGCAATTTGTTGATATCCGTGATGCGCGCATGCACGTCGACGCCGTCCACGGTGATGCGCCCGCCATGGATGCTTTCCAGACCGTTGATGCACATCAGCAGCGTCGACTTGCCCGACCCCGAGCCGCCGATCACCGATACCACCTCGCCCTTCTTGACCGTCATCGACACGCCTTTGAGCACCTCCAGCGCACCGAACGATTTGTGGACATCCATTATGTCAATCATATTCGCGCCACCTGGTTTCGAGATAGGCGCCCAGGCGTGAGATCGGAAAACTCATGAGGAAATAGATGAGGCCGCAAATGGCCAGCACCAGCAGCGGCTCCTGTATCCGCGTGACGATGACCTGCGACGCGCGCAGCAATTCCACAATGCCGATCCACAGCACGAGCGAGGTGTCCTTGATGACCCCCAGCGTGAGGCCCGTCCACGACGGCAGGGACACGCGCAGGGCGTTGGGAAACACGATGTAGCGAAGGTCCTGCCAGTACGTCAGGCCCAGCGAACGCGCCGCGCGTCGCGTCGTGGCGGGAACGGCGAGCACGCCCGCGCGCACGATCTCGGTGCAATAGGATGACGTGTAGAGCGCCAGCATCACGCAGGCGACCTCGAAGGCGGAGACTTCCAGGCCGATGATCGACTTGAACGAATTAGCCAGAATGAACTGGATCAGCAACGGGATCGAGCGGAACACGTCCAGCACCGCGCCCAGTGCGGCATTGATCCACCACGGGCTGACCGCGCGCAGCAGGCCGAGCACGAGGCCCAGCAATGTGCCGCCGAGCACGGCCCAGAACGTCAGGGCCAGCGTCACGCCGGCGCCCTGCAACATGAACAGCAAGTCGGTGGTGGAGAAGTCGGTCTCGATCATGGCGGACTTCAGTACCGGAACAGCCGCGCCGCAAGGAGACGTGCCGCGAGCGTGACGATCTTGGTGATTGCGTAATAGATGACCGCGGCCATCGCGAAGAATTCGAACGTACGGAACGTGCGCACGTTGAGCTCCTGCGTGACGCCGGTGAGGTCGGTAGTGAGGCCCACGACGACGCCGAGCGAGGTCATCAGGATCGCCCACACCATCTGATTGGTCAGGGGATGGAACACGGTGCGCAGCAGTTGCGGCAGCACGATCAGGCGAAAGGCCTGCGGAGCACTCATGCCGAGCGAGCGCGCCGCGCGCATCTGCGTCGGCGGCACGGCGCGCAGGCCACCGCGGAAAGTCTCGGCCAGGTAACCGGCGTTGTTGAACGAGATGCCGATCAGCAGCGCCGGATAGGAGTCAACGAAAATCCCCAGCGAACCCAGGCCGAAGTAGATCATGTAGATCTGAAACAGCGCCGGCGTGTTGCGCGCCGTTTCCACCCACGTCGTGGCAAAGCCGCGGGCCAGCCGGTTGCCCGAGTTGTGTGCAAGCGCCAGCCCGATGCCGCAGGCGATGCCGATCGCCATCGACAGCAGTGCCGTCTCGACGGTGACGAGCGCGCCCGCCAGCATGGCGGGCAGCGCCTCCAGCGCCTGATGCCAGTGGAAGGTGTAATTCATTGCGCTGACATCGCGCGCGCTTTCCGCTGGACCTGGAACGAGTCAGGCCAGGGCCCGGTCGGCAGGGACCGGGCCCTGTCGAGATCAGTAGTAGACGCCCTTGATCGTCAGCTCGGGTAGCGTGCCGCCGACCCACTTCGCATTGAGCTCCTGCGCTCGGCCAGTGCGCACCTGCTGGTTGACGAACAGATTGAGGTATTTGATGAAGCCGTATTCCTGGCGCAGCGCGATCAGGCTGACGTAGTCGATGTCGTAGGGCGCATCGCCACCCATCATGAGGTCCTTGTACTTGCCGGCCTTGACCGTGGCAGCGGCGACAGTCGATGTCACGACGGTGGCCTCGATCTGACCCTGCGACAACGCGAGGAACACGTCCGCCTGCGTCTGGTAAGCGCGGAACGAGCCCTTGGAATCGTTCCATTTCTTGACGTCCTTCTCCAGCGCGATCGCCTCGAAGGTCCCGCTGACCGACCCGGTCTTGTGTCCCTTGAGCGAGCCGTAGTTGCTGATGTTGGTGCCTTTCTTGGTGAGCACCACCATCTTGAACGCGAAATAGGGAATCGAGAAGCCGATCGTCTTGGCGCGCTGCAGTGTGTCCGAGGTCGAGGCGACGCCGACGTCGGCGCGGTTGGACACAAGAGCCGGAATGCGGTCCGGGAACGGGGTCTCGACGATCTCTGCCTTCACGCCCAGCGCTTTCGCGAGGTCGTTGCACGTGTCGACGTCAAAGCCGATCGGCTCGTTCTTCTCGTCGCGCGATCCCATCGGCGGAAAGTCGAGCACCACGGCGCAGCGCAGCTTGCCCGAGGCGATGATGTCATCGAGTTTGTCGGCCTGGGCGATTGGGGACAGCAGGAGGCAGGCGGCCCCCGCAACGGCCGCAAGTGCGTTGAGTTTCACGGTGGTTCCTTTCGTTGGAATGGGTGTGGAGGACGCCGCGTCACGTTGACCCGCGCCGGCATTGGGCATTATTACACTTTCGATCCAATTGGCAACGGACTTCGGGCAACGGACGTCGCCATTCCCCTGCGCGCTGATAAGAGCTACATTGATTCGCAGCCGGAGTTTGCGAGCGCGGGTAAGCCGGTCAAGTCAGACCCCACGCGAATGAATCCGCGGGGTCGAAGTTCAGGTTCGCGTCAAGCGTGACATGCGCGCGGCCGTGGATGAATGGCAGCACGGCGTTCGCGGGCACGTCCGGAAGGGCTGTCGCCGGGCGCACATAACGTCCCGTGAAGACGCTCCCGATCACGCTCTCCTGACGCCACACGGCGCCGGGCGCAAGCTTGCCGTCAGCGGCGAGGCACGCGAGTTTGGCGCTGGTGCCCGTGCCGCACGGCGAGCGGTCATAGGCGCCGCCGGGACAGAGCACGAAATTGCGGGCATTGTTGTCTGGATCAGCCGCCGGTCCGACCAGTTCGATGTGGTCGATCTCCTTACCCGCAAGGCCGGTGACGCCATGTTTGTGCAGTGCGTCGCGCACGCGTGTCGCGAATGCCGCAAGGTCGCCGACGCGACGTGCTTCGAGCGGCAAACCATGGTCGCTGCAAAGGAAAAACCAGTTGCCACCCCACGCCACGTCGCCGTGCACGACACCGTGACCCGGGACGTCTACGCTCACCTGCGCCGCGTGGCGCCAAGACGGTACGTTGGCGACGGTTACCGTGCCGTCGGCATGCAAGGTCGTGGTGACGGTGCCGACCGGAGTCTCGATCCGGTGATCGCCGGGCTGCACGCGACCGAGGTACGCAAGCGTCGCGATGAGTCCGATCGTGCCGTGGCCGCACATGCCGATGTAGCCGACATTGTTGAAGAAGATCACGCCGCAGGTGTTGGCGGCGTCGACCGGCGTGCACAGCATTGCACCCACGATCACGTCCGAGCCGCGCGGCTCGTTGACGATGGCCCTGCGCCACGCGTCGTGCGTCGCGCGGAAGCGGTCGCGGCGCTGCGCCATGTTGCCTGGTCCCAAGTCCGGGCCGCCGCTGATGACCACGCGCGTGGGTTCACCACCCGTGTGGGAGTCGATGATGCGAGTCGGGACGATTGGATGGGGAGGCATGTGGGCGATGAACGCGAGGCGCGAAGTGGTACAGGAAAGGAGGCTGCGGACGCGCGGCGGTGCAGAACTTCAATTATAGTCGATGCCGGGAAACACCCGTGGTCACGAAGCCTTCGTCGATGCGCGAGCCAACACGATACGTGCGCTGTCACCGCGCAATGAACCGGGCGTGCGCGGTGGTGCTGTTCGCGCTGGTTTCGTTTGCCGCGCCCGCCATCGCCGCCGATCCGGCGAAGACGCTGCGCGTGGCCATGTCGAGCGCCGAAATGAGCCTCGATCCCCAGTTCTCCGCCGACGCTGCGTCCGACGGCATCATCGACCACATCTACGAATCGATGCTGGACTACGACTATCTGGCGCGACCGATGACGCTCGTGCCGCGCACGCTCGTGGCGATGCCGACCGTGGCAGACGGCGGCGCGACGTACGTTTTCAAATTGAAGCCGGGAATTTTCTTCACACCGGACCCATCCTTCAAAGGCAAGCCGCGCGAACTCACCGCCAGCGATCAGGCGTACGCGCTCAAGCGCCTGCTCGATCCCGCGGTGAAAAGTCCATGGTTGTGGCTGATCGAGGGCAAGATCATCGGCGCGGACGAGCTGCGCGCGAAAGCGGGCAAGTCGGGGAAGTTCGACTATGACGCGCCGATTCCCGGACTCGAGGTGGTCGATCGCTACACGTTACGCATCCGCCTGAAGCAGCCCGATCTGCGCTTCCTTTATGTGTTCGCCGTGCCGAATACCGCGGCCATCGCGCGTGAAGTCGTCGAGGCGTATGGACTCGATTTTGGCGCGCACCCGGTCGGCACCGGGCCCTACATGCTCGGCGAGTACAA
>JAYTIR010000003.1:0-2043 GCA_043731765.1 Burkholderiales bacterium | reverse complement strand
CGCGTTTTCGGTGAACGCAAGCCGTACAAGTCGGCGAATACGCGCAGATTCTCACCGACCGTCAGGCGTCTCGGCAGATCGACATAGGGTGATGTGAAGTTCATCCGCGGCAGCACGCGGTAGCGGTACCGCAGCATGTCGCAGCCCAGGACGGAAATGGAGCCTGCCGTGGGCGTGAGCACGCCCAGCAGCATCGACAAGGTCGTGGTCTTGCCCGCCCCGTTGCCGCCAAGGAGCGCGGTCGTGGTCCCCGCGCGCACGGCAAACGAGATGCCCTTGACCGCATCCACATCTTTGTAGCGCTTGCGCAAATCATTCACCACGATCGCTGCGTCGAACACTGCCGTTTCGCGTGGAGAACGGGGCGTCAGCACTGAATCAGTGTCCTGCAGTAATTCGCGAGTTCGCGCAGGATCGTGTTGCCGCTCACCAATGCGCGCCCGCCTTGCTGGCCATATTCGAGGGAAAGTTTCAGCCGGTATTTGCTGAAGAATGCGTCGAATTGCTCGGCGCCCTGCGTGCCGAGCGCGTACAGGCCGTCCGCAGCACTGTCGTACTCGAGCATGATCGCGGCGAGCGGCTGCGGCGCGGGGCCCGCGAGTACCCGCGCACCTTGCGCCGGATCGTAAACGCTGTGATCGGCGCAGCAATGGATAACCTGCGCGCCGGATGTTGCCGAACGTTCGCGCTGGAAACGGATGAACGACACCTCGCGCGTCGGATACGCAAGCTTGTGCGCGCAAATGGCCGAAAATGCGACGAGTTTGCGGTCCTCTCCCACGCCGCCGCTCCATGCATAGGCCGTGCCGTCCTCGCGCTTCAAATTCGCGGTGTCGGCCACGGGACGCGACAGCTTCACCAGCAGGCAGGGCGTGGCCGCAAACGGATATTGGAAAACGTAATTGGTGTCCGCAGCAAGATCGCGCGCGCGAATTGGACGGCCGTGGATGTCGGTCAGGCGAGTGCGGGAATACCAGCGCGGCGGCGTATCCGCCCGCGCCCCGTCACCGGCGACGAATCCGGCGCCGCTCAGTACTGCACATGTCGTCAGGAACTGCCGCCGCTCCATATATTTACACCCCAAGCAGCTCGCGCACGTGTTCGGCAGCGCTGCGGCCGAGCGCCGACAATGCGTAGCCGCCTTCCAGCAGCGATACTACCCTTCCCTGCGCGTATCGCTCCGCCACCGCGACCAACTCGCGCGTGACCCAGGCGTAGTCGGCTTCGACGAACATGAGCCCGGCGAGCGGATCCTCGCGATGCGCGTCGAATCCGGCCGAAATCAGAATCAACTGGGGCCGATGCGCGTCGAGCGCCGGCAGCCAGCGATCGCGCACCGCGGCGCGAAATTCTTCGCCGCCGCAGCCGGCGGCGAGCGGAACGTTGACCATGTTCGGCGCAGGATCAGTGAGGCCGCAGTATGGATACAACGGATGCTGGAACGTCGACACCATCAGCACGCGCGAGTCGTTGGAAAAAATCTCTTCGGTGCCGTTGCCGTGGTGCACGTCGAAATCGACCACCGCGACGCGTTCCAGACCGTGCATAGCCATTGCATGCGCCGCGCCGATGGCCACGCTGTTGAAGACACAAAAACCCATCGCGCGACCGCGCTCCGCGTGGTGGCCCGGGGGCCGCACGGCGCAGAACGCGGTGCGGCATTCATTGCGCATGACGAGGTCGACCGCGAGCACCGCCGCGCCGGCCGCGTGGCGCGCGGCGTCGAGCGTGTGCGGATTGAGCGCCGTGTCGGGGTCAAGGAAATGGAGTCCCGTTTCCGGACTCGCGGCCTCGATTTCGTGGATGTAGTGCGCGCCATGGACCCGGGCAATCTGCTCGTTCGTGGCGGCAGGCGCGGTGTAGTGGCGCAGATGCGCGTCAAGGCCGGAGGCGATCAGGCGATCGGTGATGGCGCCGATTCGCTCCGGACACTCGGGGTGGTAGGGCCCCATCTCGTGCAGGAGGAACGTGGGATGGGAGACGAACGCGGTGGTCACGGCGAGCACGGCAGGCGGGTATCTCGAGGCGGACGGTGAACTCGTG
>JAYTIR010000002.1:0-3602 GCA_043731765.1 Burkholderiales bacterium | reverse complement strand
TGGTCCTGGCCATGCTTTCCTGGGGGACGGGGGACGCTTTTGCCACCGAGGCCGGTCAGCCCGCGCCGAACTTCGCGTTACCCAAAGCGCAAGGCAGCGTGGTCACGCTCGAATCGTTGCGGGGTCAGGTGGTCTACGTCGACTTCTGGGCGTCCTGGTGCGCGCCTTGTCGCCGGTCGTTCCCGTGGATGAACGAGATGCACCAGAAGTACGGCGGCAAGGGCCTCGCGATCGTCGCGGTCAATGTCGACAAGAAACGCGCCGACGCCGAGAAATTCCTGGCGCAGATCCCGGCAATATTTTCGGTGGTCTTCGACGAGGCCGGCACGTCACCCGCCGCATTCGGCGTGAAGGGCATGCCCAGTTCCTACCTGATCGACACCCGCGGCAACGTCGTGTTCGTCGAGCGAGGATTCGTGGACGATCATCGCGCGGAACTCGAGGATCGCATCAAATCGTTATTGGCCAGCCGCGGATCATCGTGACAGAAAGCGCCCCATGCGATTGCCCATCCTGATTGCCTGCGCACTGGCCTTGGGCGGCTGCGCATCGATGACCCCGCCACAGCCTTGGGAAAGGGGCGAACTCGCCAGACCCGCGATGCAGTTCGACGCCGACAAGCTCGATGCACGCACGCAGCAGCACATCTACGCGAGCAAGGAAGCGACGACGGGCGGATACGGCGTCGGCGGAGGCGGGTGTGGCTGCAACTAAGCGCCAGCGTCGCGCCCGCGCTGCCGATCCCCGCGCACGCATCACGAACAACGCCGCGCCGGCCGGTGCGTTGCTTGCCGCCGCACTGGCGTTGCCGGGCATGCTTCCCGCGACGGCCGACGCGCAGGCGGCGCCGGACCAAGGGGTGATCCAACTTCAGTATCTCAGCTACCGCGACTGGCAACCGGGACAGGCCCGGATGAAGGTCGAAGCCCCGGCGTTTTATGCGCTGTATCCGGTTTCCGACACGCTGGTGGTGGAGGGGACGCTGGTATACGACTCCATGTCGGGCGCATCGCCCTATTTCTACAACGCGCTGTCCGGGGCTTCCATCGGTGACTACCGCACGGCGGGCGACGTCAAGGTCACCAAGTATTTCGGCTCCTACGCGCTCAGCGTGAGCGGCGTCATCTCCTCCGAACAGGATTTTCTGTCGCGCGGCGGCGCGATTGCGTTGCAACTCTTCAGCGACGACCGCAACCGCACCTGGTCATTCCAGTTCGGCGGCAATGCCGACGTGATCAACCCGGTTAACGATGTCGTCGTCAACGCCAAGCGCGACACGCTGGAGTTCATGGTCGGCGTCACGCAGAATCTGTCGCCAACGCAAATCATCCAGTCCAACATCACGTACTCGACCGGGCACGGCTACTATTCCGATCCGTACAAATCGCTCGACCAGCGTCCCACGCATCGCAACATCGTGGCGTGGCTCACCCGCTACAATCAGTATTTTGCTGGGTACGACGGTACGATGAAGCTGGGCTACCGGCTGCTCTTCGACTCGTTCGGCAGCGTGTCGAATGCGCTTGACGCGTCCTGGGTGCAAGGGCTGCCCATGGGCTTTACCGTCACGCCGGCCGTGCGGTATTACACGCAGAGCGCTGCCAGGTTCTACATGAACCCTCCGTTCCCCAAGGGCTATCCTGGTGAGGATGGGTTGTACACCGCCGACACCCGGCTGGCCGCCTTTGGCGCATGGACGGCCGGTGTGACCTTCGCCAAGATCCTGGAGCGCGGCTGGAGTGTCACGTTCAGGGCTGACTTCTATCGCCAGCAACCCGGCTGGCGGTTAGGCGGCAGCGGCAGCCCCGGCATCGAGTCGTTTTCCGCGCGCTGGCTGGAACTCGGAATAATCAAGACGTTCTGACTTTCGTGAAGGTGGTCTTGCCCTCTGCGGCGCCCATGTTGCGCAGGACATTTCGCGCGATGGCGGCGGAAAACGATCTGCAATTGTGGTCGCCGGACATGGCGCGCGCGCAACGTGCCGCCGACGCGGCAATCGCGGACGTGCGCCGGATCGAGGCGAAATTCTCACGCTATCTCGCGGACAGTGTCACCACGCGCATCAATCAGGCCGCAGGTGGAAAGGCGGTCGCCATCGACACCGAGACCGCTGCGCTTCTGCGCTACGCCGACCACTGTTTCGCGCTGAGCGACGGACTCTTCGACATCACCTCGGGCGTGCTGCGCCGCGTGTGGGATTTCAAGCGCCAGCCGCCGCAACTTCCGGACGATGCGGCGCTCGCGGCAACCACGCCGCTCGTCGATTGGGCCAGCGTTGCGTGGGACGGCAATTCCATCCGCCTGCCGCGGACCGGAATGGAAATCGACTTCGGCGGGATCGGCAAGGAGTACGCGGTGGATCGCGCGGCCACCATCTGCATCGAGCATGGGATACGGCACGGCCTCGTGAACCTGGCGGGCGACGTGCGCGTGTTGGGCCCGCAGGCGGACGGCTCGCCGTGGCGGATCGGCATCGTGCATCCGCGTCGTCCCGGCGTGACCATCGCCGGCCTGGACCTGGCGGCGGGGGCGGTGGCGACCAGCGGCGATTACGAGCGTTTTTTCGAACTCGACGGACGACGCTATTGCCACATCCTGAATCCGCGCACGGGAATGCCGGTGACGCACTGGCAGTCGGTGAGCGTCATCGCGCCGCTGTGCGTCGTCGCCGGCAGTTGTTCGACGATAGCGATGCTGCTCGAAGGAGGCGGGCGCGAATTCCTCGATACGCAGCAGGTGCAATGGCTCGGGGTCGCGCCGGACGGCAGTCTGCACGGGAACGCGGCAAACGCGGACACTGCGGCCTGAAAAAGAACGGGACCCATGTTCGGGCCCCGTTCCTGACTGCTACTGCGGCAAGTGTTCGATTACAGCGGCGAGCACATGATCACGCCGATGTTGCCGTACCCTTCGGGCACCCAGCCGATCGCCATCATCTGCGAGCGCACGTTGAGATCGGTGGTGTAGCGGTGATTCGGCGCGGCACCCTGGCCGTTGTTGTAGAGACGGTACACGGGCACCGTTCCGGCCGCGCACGTCCCGTCGAGGGCGGGTATCGGAATGTTGAACACCTGCCCCTCGAGCTGCCAGTCCGGATTGGACATCACGGCGGCGCACTCGCTCGGGAACGGCGTGTAGAAGTGCGAGCTTCTCGGCGCGAAAGACGTGCTGAAGAAGCGGCACACCGAAGAACTGTTGGCGGTGCCCGTCGGGAACGCCTTGAATTTCAACCCGGTGCGCGCCCAGCCTACAAAGGTTCCGTTGTCGAGCTTGGTGATCTCGTCCACGATGCCGGTCATGAAAAAGTGATCCCATGCGGCGTGGTGATATTCGATGAGGTTGATCGTTCCCGGTGTACCGGTGACTCCCGTGCCGCTCGCGTTCACTGCCTGCGGGCTGCCGGTGCCGTTGCTGACCACGGTGATCGTGGCCGTGCGCGCGCCTGCGGCTCCCGGCGTGAAGGTCAAGCTGAACAAACAACCCGCGCCTGGATTGACCGTCGTGCAAGTCGAGGTCGTGACCGCGAATTCCGACGGGTTGCTGCTGTTCACGCTCGACACGAAAACAGCGGAGCCGCCGGTGTTGGTGACCGTTACGCTGCT
>JAYTIR010000001.1:0-5839 GCA_043731765.1 Burkholderiales bacterium | reverse complement strand
GCGAGCCCGGTCGATCCGCCGAATACCCTGACCTTCACGCTGTACGGCATCACCGACTTCCAGGTGCAAGGCTGGAACGGGGCCGCCTGGGTCACGCTGGGCAGCGTGGGCGGCAACAATCTGGTCAAGCGCCAGGTGAACTTCGCCGCCACCACCACCGACCGCATTCGCATCAACGTCACCGGCGCGTTGGCCAGTTACTCGCGCATCACCGAGATCGAGGCGTGGGGTAACTGACGGGCAGCCCATGCTGGCGTAAGCTCCCCTGCTTGGGGGGATAGCGATTGCGGGAATTCTCCGGCAGATTTGTGTGCCGGAACGACGCCCCGATGAAGCAATCGCCGTTCATCGAATCGAAGGTGTTGACTGACAGATGAGCGCGCCGGTCGCAATACGTCCTGAGCCGCCCGAAGCATCCGAGTCCCTCGACATCAGTTTCGAGTCGGACGCGCTTTCCGTGCTGGAACGCAATTTCGCCATCCACGGCGACGCGTTTCGCATGTTCTCGCCCGCTCTGCAGCGCCACATCTGGGTGCTGTCGCATCCGGACCATGTGCGCCACGTCCTCGTGGATCGCAGCGCCAATTTCACCAAGGGAATCGGCATCGAGCGCGTGGCCATCCTGCTCGGAAACGGCCTCATGACGAGCGAGGGCGAACAGTGGCGCGCCCAACGCAGGCTGATACAACCGTCGTTCCACCGCGACATCATCGCGACCTGGATGCCGCATCTGCACGCCGCGAACGCGGCGCTCGCCGGGAAATGGGCCGCCGCGGCGACAGCCGGCGTACCCATCAACGTCACGCAGGACATGAGCGAGGTCACGCTCGAGGTCGTGCTGCGGATACTCTTCAGCGACGATCTTGCGCGTCTCACCACCGGCAGCAACGGCAATCCCTTCGCGCTGCTGACCGACGACACGGAGCGCAACCTGGCGTTTGCCTATAAATTCCGGCAACTCGGGAAACTCATCCTCGATGAAGTACAGCGCCGGCGCCGCGACGGCGTGCGGCATGACGACATCGTGTCGCAGCTCATCGACGCGCGCGACCGGCAGACGGCCGCGCCGATGGGGGACCGCCAGTTGCTTGATGAAATCATGACGCTGATCGTCGCCGGCCATGAAACCACCGCAAGTTGCCTCAACTGGTTCTGGTATCTGCTGACCCAGTCGCCGGACGTCGCGGCCCGCCTTCACGCCGAGGTCGACGCCGCGGAACGGGTCGCGCCCGGCTACAATGATCTCGAACGGTTGCCTTTTACGCGAAGGGCGATCGACGAAACGCTGCGGCTGTATCCGCCGGGGTGGCTGCTGACGCGGCGATCCATCGAGCCGGACACTGTCGGCGGCATTTCGCTGCCGGCAAAAACCGACGTCCTGATTTCTCCCTACCTGGTGCAACGGCATCCCGCCCATTGGCCCGACCCTGGCCGGTTCAATCCCGACCGCTTCCTCCCGGAAAGCCTCGCCGGACGCAGCCGCTTCGCCTATCTTCCGTTCGGACTTGGCCCGCGCGCGTGCATCGGCGAACATCTCGCCCTGGTGGAAATGCACACCCACGTGGCGACGCTCGCGCGCCGTTTTGAACTGGTACTTGTGGCCGGACAAACCATCGAACTTGAACCGCAAGTGAATCTGCGCACGCGACATCCGTTGCGTATGATTCCACGGGTACGAACCTGACCCATCGCAAATCAACACCGAAATGCCGCCGCCCACGCTGACTCACGCCCTCGACGCCGCCGCCACCACGTCGCGTGGAGTCAACTTCATCGCCGGCGAAGCGAACGAACGACGCCTGCCGTATTCCCGGTTGCGCGAACGCGCAATGGGCGTCCTGGGACACCTGCAAAAGGCCGGCGCCGCGCCGGGAACGGAAACGATCATCCTCGTCGATGGACTCGAGCCCTTCGTCGATGCCTTCTGGGGATGCGTGCTCGGCCGGATCGTGGCGGTCCCGCTGGCGCCCGGCAACGCGGAAGAACACAAGGCGAAATTTTTCCGCGTGCTTGATCGCCTCCGCTCGCCGTGCCTTGCGACCGAGCGCAAAGTCTTCGATCGCCTGAAGGTCTTCGCTCACGCCAACGACCTTGGGCATTCGCTCCGCCGTCTCGACCGGCATGTCGTGTACATGGACGAGATCACGGACATTGCGAAACCCGGCACGCACCACGTCGCGGCGACCGACGATATCGCATTGGTCCAGTATTCCTCCGGTTCGACCAGCGAACCGAAAGGCGTGGTGCTCACGCATCGCAACCTGATGACCAACATCGACGCCATCAGCGCGGGCGTGGGTGCCAGCCTCACGGATTCCAGCCTGTCGTGGATGCCGTTGACGCACGACATGGGCCTGATCGGCTTTCATCTGGCTCCGCTGGTCGCCGGCGCCGAACATTGGCTGATGCCCACTGCGCTGTTCGTGCGGCGACCGGGCCTGTGGCTTGCCAAGGCGAGCGAGCATCGGGTAACGGTCACGTGTTCGCCGAATTTCGGCTACATGCACTATCTCAAGTCGCACGACCCGGCAAAGGTGGCCGCCCTCGACCTCTCCGCAGTCCGCGTGATTTTCAACGGCGCCGAGCCCATCGCGGCGGATCTCTGCCGCCAATTCAGCGAAGCCCTGGCGCCAGCGCGCCTCGCTCCCAACGTCATGTTCCCCGTCTACGGCCTGGCCGAGGCCAGCCTCGCGGTCACGTTTCCGGAAGTCGGCGCGCCGCTTGCGACCGTGTTGCTGGCGCGTGGCTTCCTGGGGCCGGGCGACGAGGTTCGACCGGTCGCGTCCGGCACCGATGACGCCGTCGAACTGGTGTGCGTCGGCAAGCCGGTGCAGCATTGCGAAGTCCGGATCGCCGACGAGTCCGGCATCGCGACCGCGCCCGGAACGGTTGGACGCATCCTGATTCGCGGTGACAATGTAAGCGCAGGTTACTACGGCGATGAAGCGCTGACCGGCCAGTCGCGCACGCCGGACGGATTCCTCGACACCGGAGATCTCGGCACGATTTACGAAGGCAAGCTGGTGATCACCGGCCGCATCAAGGAAATCCTGTTCGTCGCCGGCCAGAACCATTTCCCTCAGGACATCGAACTGGTGCTCGCGCAATATGCGGGCATCGAACTCGGCCGCGCGGCGGCGGCGGGCGTGCGGGCAGCACATGCAGCGACCGACGATGTCCTCGTGTTTCTGCTGACCAAGAATGACGACTTGGCGGCCTTTGCCGAGCAGGCGCGCACGGTGCGCCGCGTGGTCAGCGAGCGCACGGGCGTTCCCGTGGCCGCGGTCGTTCCCGTTCGCCAGTTTCCGAAGACGACCAGCGGCAAGATTCAGCGCTTTGCCCTCGCACGCGACTACGAGAACGGCCGGTTCGACGCTTTCCTGGCCAACCTCTCGGCACTGGAAGCCGATCATCCGGTTCAACTCAGCGTCGGGACCAGCGGCGTCGAAGAGACATTGTTGGCGATCTGCCAGGCCGCAATGCCCGGCCGCACGCTGGCGCCCGACGACAACCTGTTCGAGCTGGGCACCGGCTCGCTGACGCTGGCGCAGATTTACGAAAAAATCGAAGCGAAATATCCGGGCCGCCTCGAGGTCACCGATTTCTTCGACTATCCGACCGTGCGCGCGATGGCCGGCTACCTTTCCGGCAAGATCAACGCGACGAATTGACGGGAAGGTCCAAACCCCCGGTCATTCGCCGGGCGACTTCGGATACTTCCACTTCTTCTGTAGCCACAGCCAGTCCGAGGGACTCGCCAGGATCTCCTCTTCGAGCGTGCGCGCGTAACGCTCGGAAATGAGCACGTCCGTGCCCTCCTCGTAAGGAGGTTCGGCCAGGACCGACAGCCGCACCGAGTAGTGGCCACGCCGAACCCGCCGCATCGCCACGTACAGCACCGGCGCCTGCAGGAAATTCGCGATTTTGCCAGCCCCCAGGAAAAACGCGGTGTCCTGGTTGAGAAAACGCGTCCAGTGCTTGGCTTCGTTCTGCTTTGGCGTCTGATCGGCGACCAGGGCGTACGCGCGCGGCTCTCCCGACCACTTCATGATCTCGAAAATGAAGTCCTCGCGCGGGATGACGTTGCCACCGAAGCGCGCCCGCGCATCGCGCACGTATTCGTCCACCGACCGGAGACCCTGCCGCCGATAGACGACATCGATCGGAATGCCGAAGTGCGCGCCGGCGCTCAGGAACAGCCACTCCCAGTTGCACACGTGCGCCGTGAGCAACAGCACCGTCTTGCCTGCCTCCGCGTAGCGACGGACGACTTCAGGATTCTCCATCACGACGCGCCGCCTGAATTCCTCGGCACTGGCGCCGTAGCCCCAAAGCGCCTCGATGAGACCGTCGCCCAGATTACGGTACATCTGCCGGACGATTTCGTGACGCTCGGCAGCATTCTTCCCAGGCAACGCGCGGGCAACATCTTCCTCCACGCGCTTCCGCCGCCATCGCAGGATATGGAATGCGACGAAGTACATGATCCAGCCCCACGGGTAGACCAGCGGCAGCGGGAAGTACGTCAGCGCTTTGAGCAGAAGTTTCATGCTTGTGGCAATCGATGGGTCAGTGCGCGATCAGGCGAATGTGGACTCAAGCGCATGTGGACTCGGGCATGTGTGGACTCAAGCGAATGTGGATTCACGCGTACAGGGGCTTCGCGTACTTCCACTTGCGGTGAACCCACAGCCAGTCCGCGGGACTTGCTTGAATTTCGGCTTCAAGCGCCCGCGCGTAGCTTTCGATTATTTCGGCCCCGTGGTCCGGGTTGCGGTCGTACGGCGGCGACGCCAGCAAATTGAGTCGGGCCGAATAGAAGCCCTTTCGCTCGCGCCGCATCGAGACGAACAGCACGGGCGCGTTCAGGATCCTGGCGATCTTGTCGGCCCCGACATGGAACGCCGTGTCCTGGTTGAGGAAGTGCGACCAATGCTTCTCCTCCCGCTTCAATGGCGTCTGATCAGCAACGAGGGCAAAGGCGCGCGCCTCTCCTTTGCGCTTTATCACGTCGAGCAGGAAATCATTCGCAGGAATGAGGTTGCCGCCGAAACGGCCCCGCCCTTCGCGCAGGAATCGATCGAAGCCTTCGATGCGCTGCGGCTTGTAAACGGCATCGATGGGGACACCGAGCTGCGTGCCCGCGGTAAGCAACAACCACTCCCAGTTGCAGAAATGCGCGGCAAGCAGCACGACCGACTGCCCGCGCTCCGTGCATTCGCGGAGAAGCTCCGGATTTTCGATGCGCACCCGGCGCTGTATTTCGGCCGCGCTCGCGCCATAGCCGTAGA
Source organism: Burkholderiales bacterium (assembly GCA_043731765.1). GTDB lineage: Bacteria > Pseudomonadota > Gammaproteobacteria > Burkholderiales > Casimicrobiaceae > VBCG01. The sequence goes on along the minus strand of JAYTIR010000001.1, from coordinate 548 downwards.
GCGTTTCAAAGATCAGATCCGCGAGATTGCGGTACGATTGCTTCAGGATGGCCGCGCGTTCGGCTTCGGTTTTTTCGGGAAACGCGTTGCGCAGGTTCGCGGCGGCGAGCGGGCGGCGCCAGTGAAATACGTAAAACGCAACGCGAAACAGTGCGCGGCTCAGTTCATAGAGAACAGGCAACGGCAGACGGGTGAGGAACTTAAGCAGAAGTTGCACGGGATGGACGCGATACGGCGCACGGCTTTCGTGCTCCGGAATGTCATGGAAAACGGCGTGAGCGTAGACGACTTCCCGCAACCGGGCAAACTTGACAGCCCGTCCGCGGCCGGAAACGTCGTTGCGTTGCCGCCGGTCGCCAGCGGAATCGAGCTGTGGTGGGCGGCGCTCGATCGCCCCGGGGACGAAGTGAAGGAGCTTTCGAGTTCCCTCTCGATCGAGGAACTTGCGCGCGCTCGACGATTCGGGACCGAAACCTTAAGTCAGCGCTGGATCGTCGGCCGCGCAACGCTGCGGCTGCTATTAGGACGCGCCCTTGGCATCGCGCCGT